>CACKTW010000004.1 GCA_902603215.1 uncultured Pelagibacteraceae bacterium | reverse complement strand
AACCAAATTTAATTGTTATTGCTGTAAATTCCAAAGGTATTGATTGGGCTGCTGAAGAAATTTCAAAATGTAATGCTGATGGAATTCCTATTTTATTGCTAACAAAAGGTTTAACAGTAATAAATAACAAGTTTGAAACGCTTGCTGATAAATTAAAACAAATATTGATTAAAAAAGGTTTCAAAAAAATAAATATCTCAGCGGTAGGAGGACCTTGTCTAGCTGCTGGTTTAGCGAATAAAATTAGAAGTAGTGTAGTATTAGCAAATTCTGATACTAATATTATAAAATCTATAGGGAAAATGATTTCAACAAGCTATTATTCTACAGAATTTTCAAATGATTTAGTTGGCGTTGAAGTATGTGCAGCGATCAAAAATATTTATTCAATGATTATTGGTGCATCAAAGGGACTTTGCAGCTCAAAAGCAGCAGAGGAAATAAAGGATAAAAACTATCTGAATACAGCAGCCTCTTTAATGTACCATTCAATTTCTGAAATGCACTATTTTACTAAAGCGTTAAAAGGAAAAGAAGCAACTGTTTATGGATTAGCAGGTCTTGGAGATTTATATGTAAGCTCAGCAGGAGGAAGAAATAGCAAAATGGGAAAATACTTGGGAAACGGACATAAATACAAAGATGCAAAAAACGAATTTATGCCAAATGATACCATTGAAGGAGCAGAACTAGTGCTGGATATTGGACCAAAAATAATGAAAGATTTTAAAAAAGAAAAATTACCTCTTATGATAAGTTTAATTGAAGCTATATGTCAAAATAAAATACTATCTATTAATTGGTAGAAAATTATTTATGATAAAAGCTAACTGGAATTATCCGACAACAGTTTGGATTGGAGAAGGACGAATAAAAGAGCTTTTTCAAGCTTGTAAAAATTTAAAGATTAAAAAACCATTATTTGTCACTGATGCTAAATTAGAAAAAACTAAAATGGTTAAAAAAATAATTGATGATATGAATTCTTTAATTCAGGTTAAAATTTTTTCAAAATTTGAAGGAAATCCTATAGGAAAAAATGTTTCAGATGGTGTAACTGAATTTAAAAAAGGACAACATGATGGAGTCATTGCTTTTGGTGGAGGAAGTGCTTTGGATGTTGGTAAAGCAATTGCTTTTATGTCAGGACAATCTAGACCTTTGTGGGATTTTGAAGATGTAGGAGATTATTGGACTAGGGCTAATGCAGATAAGATTGTTCCAATAATTGCAGTTCCAACAACAGCTGGAACAGGTTCAGAAACAGGCAGAGCTTCAGCAATAATAAAAGAAGAAACTGGTGTAAAAAAAATAATTTTTCATCCAAAAATTTTACCATCAATAGTAATTTTAGATCCTATCTTAACTGTTGATTTACCACCTAAACTTACAGCGACAACCGGAATGGATGCTTTAGCACATAATCTTGAAGCTTTTTGTGCGCCAGCTTTCCATCCAATGGCAGACGGGATAGCTCTTGAAGGAATATGTCTTATTAAAAAATGGTTAAAGGTTGCAGTAAAAGATGGAAAAAATTTAGAAGCAAGATCAAATATGTTGGCTGCCGCAAGCATGGGATCAACCGCATTTCAAAAAGGTTTGGGTGCAATTCATTCTTTGAGCCATCCTGTTAATTCCATGTATAAAGTTCATCATGGGTTATCAAATGCAATTTTTATGCCTTATGTGTTAACTTTTAACAGGAAAGAAATTGAAAATAAAATAATAAAAATTTGTGAATATATTGATTTAAAAGATAAGAGCTTTGAATCTTTTTTAAATTGGGTAATTCAAATAAGAAAAGAATTAGATATTCCACATAAATTATCTGACGTCATAAATATTAAAAAAGAAGATCTAGATAAACTGTCTTTGATGGCTTTAGAAGATCCATCTACCCAAGGAAACCCAAAAAAACTTAAACTAAATGATTTGAAAAAAATGTATGAATATAGTATTGAAGGAAAATTATTTGACTAATTTTTCAATATGGATCGTTTAAACTTATTAATAGTTGAGGGCAATACCAAAGAAGCAAATTCTGGCTTTAAGAAAGCTGGCTGTACATCACAATCAGAAAACTTTAAAAAACATATCGAAATGTACGAACCTAATTCTAAAATAGACATTACAGAACCTTGCGATGATGCTTCTATGTCAAAGATTATTTCATCATTAGAAAAATATAACGGGATTGTTTTAACAGGAAGTACGCTACGTATAAATGATGAAAATGATAAAGAAGTTAAAAAACATGTAGAGTTTGCAAAAAAATGTTTTGAATATGGAAAAAAATTTTTTGCAGCTTGTTGGGGTTTGCAGGTTGCTGTAACTGCAATGGGTGGAAAATGTAGAATAGCACCGAACGGAGCACATGTTGGGATAGCCCAAAACATTGAATTAACTGATGAAGGAAAAAAACATCATCTTTATATTTCTAAACCAAATAAATTTACTGCACCTGCCTTTAATTTTGATGAAGTAGAAGTTCCACCAAAAAATTCTGTTTTATTAGCAAGTAATAAAATTAATAAATTTGGAGCCATGCATATTGCTGCAGGAAAATCCGAAATATGGGGATTACAATATCATCCTGAAATTCCTTATTCTTACATGATTAAGTTAATTAAACATCGAAGACAAAGATTGTTAGATGTAAAAACTTTTGAAAACAATTCTGAAATTGATAGTCATATTGATTTAATTACAAGAGAAGATTTAAAAATAAACGATACTACTCGCACAGTGGAATTGAAAAATTGGTTAAATTATCTAAAAAAGAATAGCTAGAACAGACCTTCTATTTCACCTTTATTGTTCAGTTTAATTGAATCTGCAGCAGGAACTCTAGGAAGTCCTGGCATGGTCATTATTGATCCACATATAACAACAATAAATTTAGCACCGCTAGACAATCTTATTTCTCTAATTTGTAAAACATGACCAGATGGAGCACCTTTTAAATTTGGATCAGTAGAAAAACTATATTGTGTTTTTGCTATACAAACTGGGAAGTCACCAAAACCGCTATCTTCCATTTTTTTTAACAATTCTCTATTTTTTGTATCAGCAACAACCTCGCTAGCTCCATAAATTTCTTTTGCTATAGTTTCAATTTTTTTCCATAACGAAAGGTCTTTTTTATATAGAAATTTAAAATTTTCTTTTTTTGACTTTTTACAAAGTTCAACAACAATATTTGCTAATTCTTTAGTTCCCTCACCACCTTTTTCCCAATGTTTGCAAAGACTAACTTTTACTTTATTTTTTTTACAAAAATCATCAATAATTTTAATTTCTTTATCCGTATCAGTTACAAAATGATTAATTGCAACAACAACATCCAAGCCAAATTTTTTAATATTATTAATATGCCTCTCAAGATTTGGTAAACCTTTTTTTAACGCATTAACATCTTCTGATTTTAATTCATCTTTTTTTAATCCACCGTGCATTTTTAATGCTCGAATAGTTGCAACAAGAACAACGCAACTAGGTTGAATTTCTCCCTTACGACACTTTATATTAATAAATTTTTCAGCACCAAGATCAGCTCCAAAACCTGCTTCAGTTACAACATAATCAGATAATTTTAAGCCCGTTTTTGTTGCGATTAGTGAATTGCAACCATGAGCGATATTACCAAATGGACCTCCATGAATAATTGCAGGATTATTTTCAAGCGTTTGAGTGATATTTGGACGAATAGCTTCTTTAAGCAAAACAGTCATTGGACCTTGAGCATTTAAATCTTTAGCAAAGATTGGTTTTTTTTCTCTTGTGTAAGCTACTGTAATATTTCCAATTTTTTCCTCTAAGTCTTTCAAATTATTTGATAAACAAAAAATAGCCATGATTTCTGAAGCAACAGTAATATCAAAACCATCTTCTCTTGGAAATCCGTTTGCGATACCACCAAGATTAATATTAATAGATCTTAGTGCACGATCATTTAAATCAACAACTCGTCTCCAAAAAATTCTTCTTACATCTATGTTAAGTTTATTGCCCCAATAAATATGGTTATCAATCAATGCAGCTAAAAGATTATGTGCAGATGTAATTGCATGGAAATCACCTGTAAAATGTAAATTGATTTGTTCCATTGGCACAACTTGAGCATAACCGCCTCCTGCCGCACCACCTTTCATTCCAAAAGATGGACCTAAACTAGGCTCTCTTAAACATACTATTGATTTTTTTCCAATTTTGTTAAGACCATCACTCAATCCAACAGATGTTGTAGTTTTTCCTTCCCCAGCAGGCGTTGGAGTTATAGCTGTAACCAAAATTAAATTACTTGTTTTTTCTTTTAATTTATTAATATAATCTAAATCTATTTTTGCAATATGACGACCCATAGGACTAAACGATCCAGGCTCATCTGGCACATTAATTTTTTTCAAGATATCTTTAATAGGGAGCATTTTCGCAGCTCTTGCGATCTCAATATCAGATTTCATAGTGCTCATTGCGTCACCTATATCTAAAAAAACTGAATATGTATACATTATTTAGAAGATCTTTTACAATTAGAAAAAATTAAATTCGTGGTATAGATTTATTTTTATGCAGAAATATTCATTATTTAGCTTAATCAAAAATGCCTTTAGAAATCATAAAGACTGGGAAGTTGCCTGGAAAAATCCCAAACCTAAAAAAGAATATGATGTTGTAATTATAGGTGGAGGGGGGCACGGACTTGCTACAGCCTACTATTTAGCTAAAGAACATAAAATAAAAAATATTGCCATCATAGAGAAAGGTTGGATAGGAGGTGGAAACGTTGGAAGAAATACGACAATTATTAGATCTAATTATATGTATGATGCCAATGCTAGATTTAATGAATTTGCAATGAATTTATGGAGAAACATGAGTCAAGAATTGAATTTTAATGTAATGTTTTCTCCAAGAGGAATAATTAATCTTGCTCATTCTGATGTTCAAATGAATGCATTTTCAAGAAGAGGGAATTCCATGAGACTTAATGGAATTGATGCAGTTTTATTGGATAGAGAAGAAGTAAAAAAATTAATTCCAATGGCAGATTTTTCAGAAAATGTGAGGTTTCCAATTTTTGGCGGACTAATGCAACCAAGCGCTGGAACAGCTAGACATGACGCTGTTGTTTGGGGTTACGCACGTCAAGCCGATTCCATGGGTGTAGATATCATACAACATTGTGAAGTTAATGGATTTGATATTGTTAATGGAAAAATAAAAGGTATTAGAACTTCAAAAGGAAATATTAAAACAAAAAAAGTTGGTTTATGTGTTGCTGGAAGTACTTCTATTCTTGCAGAAAAATTAAATATGACGCTTCCTATCGAAACACATCTGCTACAAGCTTGTGTTTCTGAACCAATAAAACCTATTTTAAATTATGTTGTTACTTTTGGAGCAGGTCATTTTTATTCCAGTCAATCAGACAAAGGCGAAATGGTAATGGGAGGAGATTTGGATGGTTATAATAGTTATGCTCAGAGAGGAAACCTACCAACTTTACAACATGTTTTAACGGAAGGTCTTGCTTTATTTCCATTTCTAAGCAAATTAAAAATGTTAAGAACTTGGGGTGGTATAATGGATATGTCTATGGATGGTTCTCCAATAATTGACAAAACACACATTGAAGGATTGTATTTAAATTGTGGATGGTGTTATGGTGGTTTTAAATCAACTCCCGCATCTGGTTGGACTTTTGCTTACACGATTGCAAAAGATGCAGTTCATGAATTAAATGCTAATTTAAGTTTAAATCGTTTTAGCACGGGTTATTTATTAGATGAAAAAGGTTTAGGAACTAAAACTTGGATAGGATAGAAGATGTTATTTATTAAATGTCCATATTGTGGAGATAGGTCTCAAAATGAATTTGCTTATGGTGGAGATGCAACAGTTAAAAGGCCAGAAATAAATAAAGAAGTTTCAGATAAAGATTGGGATAATTTTGTTTATTTGAGAAAAAGCCCAAGAGGAAAACATTTAGAGTTTTGGCATCATGTCTCAGGATGTAGACAGTGGTTTAAAATTCAAAGAGATACATCAACACATGAAATATTTAAAACATTTAAAGTTACAGAAGAGATTTAAGCATGTCACAAGATTATAGATTAGATAATATTGGTTTAATTAATAGAGATAAAAAAGTTTCATTTAAATTCAATGGAAAAAGATATTATGGATACGAAGGTGATACGCTTGCTTCAGCACTAATTGCTAATGGAGTTCATCTTATTGGAAGAAGTTTTAAATATCATAGACCAAGAGGTTTTTTTGGCTCAGGAGTCGACGAACCATACGCAAAGGTTCAACTTTATAAAAATGGAGAAAGTGAACCAAATGTAAGTGCAACTGAGATAGAAATTTTTGAAGGACTAGAATCTGAAAGCGTGAACTGTTGGCCAAGTGTAAATTTTGATGTTGGTGCTATAAACAATTTTTTGAATAAATTTTTACCAGCTGGTTTTTATTACAAAACTTTCATGTGGCCAAAAAGTTTTTGGTATAAAATTTACGAACCATTTATTAGAAAAGCAGCTGGTTTTGGCGTTGTATCAGTCAAGCATGACAAAGATAGATATGAGCATAAATATGAATATTGTGACTTAATAGTTGCAGGATCTGGGCCCGCAGGTCTAGCAAGCGCATATGCTGCAGCAAAAAATGGAGCAAAAGTAATTCTTGCTGAAGACAAACCAAGGTTTGGTGGAAGTTTACTAACTGATGAAGTTAACATTGGAAACCAAAGTGGAAAAGATTGGGCTAATAAAATTATAAATGAACTTAAAGGAATGCAGAATGTTACGGTAAAAAACAGAGCGCAGGTGTTTGGTTATTATGATCACAATATGTTAGTAATGTCAGAACGTTTAACTGACCATTTGGCAAAACCTAAAAAATATACTCCAAGGCAAAGACTTTGGTATATTAGAGCTAAAGAAGTTGTCATTTCTTCTGGATCTATAGAAAGACCAATAGTTTTTGGAAATAATGATACTCCAGGAGTAGTATTAGCTTCCGCAGCAAAAGAATATTTAAAAGTTTATGGAGTTTTGGTTGGTAAAAAACCATTAATATTCACAAACAATGATAGCGCTTATGAAACTGCAATTGAATTTAAAAAAAATGGAATCAATCCTTTAATTTTTGATTCAAGAGAAAAACCAAGTTCTGAAATTATTAATGAGGCAAAAAATTTAAATATCGAGATTAAATTTTCACACGTTGTTGTTTCCGCAAAAGGTTATAAGAAAGTCAAATCAGCTGAAGTTTCAAAGATTTCAAAAGACAAAAACACTTTAGGAAAAATTGAAAATGTTGATTGTGATTGTATATGCGTGTCTGGATTTTGGACTCCAACAATACATTTATCATCACAGTCTGGGAATAGAACAAAATTTGATAAAAATATAGATTCATTTGTTCCAAATCAGCCAAAACAAAAAGAAACAACAGTGGGGTCAGCAAAAGGAACATTTACTTTGGAAGAAACATTAAAGACGTCTTTCGAAACAGGTTATCAATTGTCAAAAAAAATAACAAACAATGATAAAAAAATTTTAACCCCATCAGTTGTAGAAAAGAAATTTACAAAACATGATAAATTTTGGTGCGTTCCTCTACCAAAAGGAAAAAAATATAAAAGATTTATTGATTTTCAAAATGATGTTACCGTTTCAGATATAGAGCTTGCATTAAGAGAAGGTTATAGATCAATTGAACATGTTAAAAGATATACAACATTAGGAATGGCAACAGACCAAGGTAAAACAAGTAATCTTAATGGTTTACAACTTGTTTCAAGCATTGAAGACAAAATTGTACCTGATGTAGGCCATACAACTTTCAGACCTCCATATACGCCAGTAACAATTGGAACAATTGTTGGAAGAGAAATTGGAAAACATTCTAAACCAACTAGAAAATCACCAATGCACACATGGCATAAAGAAAATAATGCAGTTTTTGTAGATGCGGGAGTTTGGTTAAGACCAAGATATTATAAAAAAGGTAACGAAACATTATTTCAAGCATCAAAAAGAGAAGCAGCGAATGTTAGAAAAAATGTTGGAATTTGTGATGTTACTACATTGGGTAAAATAGATATTAAAGGACCAGACTCAGCTGAATTTTTGAATAGAGTTTATACGAATGCATGGTTAAAACTTCCAATTGGAAAAGCAAGATATGGAGTAATGCTTAGAGAAGATGGAATGCTAATGGATGATGGAACTACAACTAGGATTTCAGAAAATCATTATCATATGACCACAACAACAGCACAAGCAGCAAATATTTTATCTCACCTTGAGTATTATCTACAAGTTGTTTGGCCAGAACTAAATGTTAATGTTGTTTCAACGACTGAGCAGTGGGCAGGAGCTGCTTTAGCGGGACCAAGGTCTAGAGATTTGTTAAAAAAAATTTTTACAGATTTAGATGTGTCAAATGATAACTTTCCTTTTATGGGTTACTTAGAAGGTAATTTATCAGGAGTTCATGCAAGAATATTTAGGATTTCTTTTTCTGGAGAACTTGCTTACGAAATTAACGTTGAATCAAATAATGGAAACTTTATGTGGGAAAAAATTATTCAATTAGGAAAAGAGTTTGAGATACAGCCTTATGGCACAGAAGCATTGTCTACATTAAGAATTGAAATGGGACATGTTGCTGGACCAGAGCTAGATGGAAGAACCATTTCATATGATGTATCACTTGAAGGAATGTTAAGTAAAAAGAAAGATTTTATTGGGAAAAGATCTTTAAATAAACCAGCATTTATAGCGAAAGATAGACAAAAAATAGTCGGATTAGTTCCAATAGATAAGAAAACAAGCATTCCAGAAGGATCTCATCTGGTTAAAGATGTTAATGCAAAATTACCCAATCCTAAACTAGGTCATATCTCATCTTCTTGCTGGAGTGTTGAATTCAATAATCCTTTTTCACTAGCTATTTTAAAGGATGGAAAAAATATGATTGGTCAAAAATTATTTGCGGTTTCACCATTAAAAAATAAAGTTATTCCTGTAGAAGTGGTTTCATCTCATTATGTTGATCCTAAAGGAGAAAGGGTTAGATCATGACAAATAGTTCAGCCTTAGAAAAAGTCCATAAAAAAGGTCTTTTTGGAGATTATGAGAATAAAAATGAAGATAAATTGATTAAAATTTCAGAAGAAAAAGATTTTTTAATTTTACAAATAGCTCAATATAAGAATTCACTTATTTCAGTACACAATATTAAAGTAGATGGGCTAGTTTTCAATAATGAATCATTAAAAGTAGCCTGTAATAATGATACTAGAATTTTATGGGTTGGTCCAAAAAATTGGCTGCTGATTTCAAGAAAAAAAGATTTATTAAAAAATATTTTTGAATCATTAAAGGAAACTGATTTTGCAATTACAGACCTATCTCATTCAAGAGCTATTATTGAACTAGAGGGAGAAAATTCTAAAGAAATATTAAAAAAGGGATGTCCATTTAATTTTGATGAATTAAAAAAAGATAGTTGTTTAAATTCAGTATTTCATGGCATATCAATTACTATTGATATGATTAATGATAATCCAAATAAAATAAGATTATTTGCTCTTAGAAGCTTTGGAGAGTCTCTTTATGATAGTATTACAGATTCTTGCTTAGAATATGGTTATAAAAATTTATGAGTGAAAAAAAAAATTATAGAATAGATAATTTACAATATTGCAACTGGTCTAAAGAGATTTTTAAAATTAATCGAGAAGCAAAATTAGATGCAATACATGTTACAATTGCTTATCATGAAGATTTTAGTGAAGTAGAAAAAAATATAAGCATTTGGAACAAGCATTTTAAAAATTTTAAAGATTTAATTTTCCACGGAAAAACATTTAAAGATATAGAAAAAGCGCATAAAGAAAAAAAGACAGCAGTTTTTTTTGGTTTTCAAAACTGCTCACCCATTGGAGATAATATTGGGCTAGTTGAGGAAATTTATAAATTAGGAATAATTTTTATGCAGTTAACTTATAATAATCAATCTTTATTGGCCACGGGCTGTTATGAAAAAAATGATAGTGGAGTTACAAGAATGGGAAAAGAAGTTATCAAAGAAATGAATAGATTAGGTGTTGTGGTAGATATGTCTCACTCAGCAGAAAAATCTACATTAGATGCAATTGAAGCATCTTCCAAACCGATAGCAATTACGCATGCCAACCCATCATTTTGGTTTTCCGCAAAAAGAAATAAATCAAATGAAGTTTTAAAAGCATTAGCAGACTCGGGAGGAATGATAGGTCTTTCTTTATATCCTCATCATTTAAAAGATAAATCAAATTGTAGCCTAGAAAGTTTTTGTGAAATGGCCGCAAAAACTGCTGATCTTATAGGTGTTAAACATATTGGAATAGGATCAGATCTTTGTATTGGACATCCAGATTCTGTAGTCGACTGGATGAGAAATGGCAAATGGACCAAAGGAAAGGATTACGGAGAAGGAAGCCCTTCAGATGCCAGTTTTCCCAAACAGCCAGATTGGTTTAAAGATGCAAGAGGATTTAAGAACTTAGAATTAGGACTAAAAAAAGTTGGATTCAAAGATACTGAGGTAAATGACATACTAGGAAATAATTGGTATAATTTTTACCAAGGGATAAGCGCTTGAGCAAAATAAATATAAAACTTAGAGATCCAAATGAAGTAATGAAACTTTCTAGACTAGGATCGTTTCATCAATCTAAACTTTCATTTTTGAGAAGCTTTATTAGAGAATTTAAGGATTGGGAATACAAAAGAAACATATTTAAACTAGACAAAGGCGGTTATGGAGTAGCGGTATATTCATTTGAGAAAAATAAAAGAAATTATTCTTTGATATGTTTTTCTCAATATATAAATCCAAACGAACGATCAGATAGAGTAATAGCTACAAAATGGGATACTGCTTTTGTTTTGCATGATGGAGCTCCAACTCAAGAAGATATAAACCGACTTAAAGAAAACGTTCCCAAACAAGAAATTGGCAGAATGTCTTACAAAGAACTTACATTATCAAGGGCCAATAAGTCAGTAAGAGTTTTTGATCATGTTGTTAACTCATTAAGTGAAGGCAAACAACCAGATAGAAATTTATTAAACAAAGTAGGTTATTTGTATAGAACTACAGCTGTTTATGGATCAGGGAAATTTGGATTAGCTGATCGTTTTAGAATTAAAAATAGAAAAGAAGTTTATGGGCCATTCAGGCTAGAAATGATGCTGGTGTATCTGGTTCGTCAGTTTACTTTTGATCAAGTTAATCATATAGCCAAAAATAAAAATCCTGACAAAGCAGTTCAACTTGATGAAAACATTGCAAGAAGTTTAGGAATAGGAAATTCAACAGGGTTAGGAATGGCACCTTTTATTGTTAATCATCCAACACTTTTACATAAATGGATTTATAGTAGAGAAAAGGCGTTAAAGGAGATTAGATCTATCAAGGTTGTGAATAATGATGAATTTATTTTTTTCAAAAATTGTCTTACTAAATCTAAAGCAATTATTGGTACATGGCTAACAGATAGCGAATATCAAAATAAAAAAATTAATTCTCTAAAATCTGATTTAATTAAATTTGATAAATTTATAGAAAAAGATTGTTCAATTAAGATAAAATATTTGTGGAATACAATCTATCTTTGGGTAGAAAAAAATCTTAATGAAGAATGCGTTGAATATATAGTTTCTATGATGATGGAACCTTATGATAAAATTATAGATCCTTTAATTAATAATATGAGCTCAGAGGAAGAGCGTTACTTTAGCATTCCAGGTCATAGGAAAATTTCAGAACTTAAAATAATCTTAGAAAAGAAATATCAATCAATTATCAAAATTAATTTTAAGGAAAAAAATAGTATTACCAATTTCTGGTTTATATCAAAAAACAAAGAAGAGCCTAGAGTTGCTAACAGATATGAAGAACAAGGCGCTGAATTAGAACAACCCTTGGCAATCGCAAGAGATATAAAACAACTTTACGAAAGAATATTAAAAACAAATCAATCAAAAACAGTTGCAGATTTTTTATTAAATAATGATGATTTGAGACATGTTGTTAGAAGAGCTTTTATAACTGATCAATTCCCTTATTCAGAAATTCAAGATAATACAATTGGAGCTTCATTAATGCCCATAGATATGCTTCGCTTAAAACTTTCATTTTTTGGAGCAGTTAAGTTTGATCCAAGATCAGATAAATGGCTTAGAATAAATATGTATCAAGGAGCTCCATTATCTCATGAATTAAAAAATTCAGATGATACATGGATATATAACTCACTTAATTAATTATGATAACTTTTAGCGAAATTGAAACGACTACAAAAAGAGCTTCGAAAGCTGCAGGTTTTTCATGGGGAGTTGCAGAAGAAATAGGAAAATCAATAAGAAGTTTAGAATTATTTGGTTTGCCGGGGATTATAAATCTCAATCAATATTTAAAAAAAATTAAGAAAAAACATCCAGCAAAAATAACAAAAATAGAAAAGGAAAATAAAACTGATGATAAAGAATTATGTCCCATTTATTCGGGCGTAGCCTTTTTAGATCGTTGTTTGGAGCTAGAAAAATTAAAATCTCTTAAATTTTATAACGTAAACTACCCTTTGCTTATGCTTCCTTTTATTAGCAGAGCATCTGAGATAATGAGTAAAAAAATATTAGTTCAATTTGACAATTCAAACTTCTTGTTAAATTTTGATAAATCTATTTTTTCAAAAAATATTGAAAAACAAACTCAATCCAAAGCAAAAGTAGTAAATATAGAATTTATAGAAAATAAAAATTCTTTTTCGGAGCAAGACTGGAAAGAATTGTATAAACTTTCAGAAGAGACTTTCGTGGATGAGTCTGACGACCTAAAGAAGACAGCCGCAGGAGCTGGATTAACAGATAATGATTAGACTCTACAAATAAAATAATAAAATAAAAGAAATTATAAACCCAATTATCAAAAAGGCTATTAGTATTACGCCAAAAGATTTCATGTCACTTTTAAAATTTAAGGCTTCCTTAATTCCAATCGTTAGTGAAGCAATAAACCAAAAAAAAGTAAAAAATACAAATGTCATTATTAGCTTAAAATTTAAACCGGGTATTACAACAACGATAATTTTTAGTAAACCTGGCGAATGAGCAAATCCCACAACAGTAAAAACTTTTTTTAAGTCTGCTTTAGTATCAGATTCATGAAATATTTTTGTTCCAATTATATATAGAAGAATAGACAAAACTGCCCAATCCAGAATTGTTTGTACAGTTACTGACACAATATCTGTTGCCGGACTGTAATTGGTATTTGCAGCTATTACAGTTGCAGCTATCACCCCAGCAACAGCATTTAAAATTATTATTATAGCGGCATAAAAAATTGATAAATCATGGAAATTTTCAGGATTTCCATAAAGAGATCTATCAAGCTTAATAGATCTATAGATATAATCAATCAATTGATTAAACATTGGTTTTATATAATTCATAAACAGGGAAGAATGGTACCATAAAACAGGGGGAAGACTAATCCCCTGTTTTATTAATTTTTTTAACTATTTATTTAAAACAGCTAGAACTTCTGACTCTCGAGTATTCGCATTGAAAGACTGTGTAAATGGAATCGGAACAACCACTGCTTTAACTGGATTTTTGGAATATTTTTTTGGTAAATGAACTTTATATTTTTTACCAAAATTTCCAATCGGAAATCCTTTAGCGTTTTTATGTCCTTCATAAGGAACGTAACCCATAGCAATATTTTTTTTCTTTTCTGGGTGATACCAAGGTGAAGTAATGTAGCCAACTGGCTTACCCCCTTTGGCATTTGATATTAACCAGAAGTCCGGAGCATATTCCTCGATAGGTTTTCCACCTAATTCTAAGCCTACAAGTTGAAGTTTGTAAGGTTTGCTACCATTGCTAATTTGATCCTTCATTTTCTCTAAAGCTTCTTTGCCGACATAATCAGTTGTTTTATTCCATTGACCTTTTCCAGATAAAGAAACTTGATAGCCTAAATTGCACTGAAAAGGATTATGCTCTTGATCCATATCCTGACCCCAAGATAATATTCCGGCTTGAATTCTTCTGTGGTGAGCTGGAGCAATAACCATCAATTTATGTTTTTTTCCAGCTTTAAGCACAGCATTCCACATATCTTCTGCATATAAAGTTGCATTACGAAGGTAAATTTCATATCCGGCTTCACCAGAAAATCCTGATTGAGAAATCACACAGCTTCTGCCTCCTACCTTAGCTTCTGCTAAACCATAAAAAGGCATATTATCTAAATCAACTTGATCTCCAATTAAATCATTCATTAATGCTTTTGATTTTGGTCCTTGAATTTGTACCGGACATGTATCAATTTCATCTATTTCAACATTGAATCTTTTGTCAGCATTAACACCTTGTAAATAAAAACCGATATCAGAATCTGACAAGCTAAACCAAAATTCATCATCAGCTACTCTTAATAAAACTGGGTCATTTAATACGCCACCTTTATTATTGCAAAGAATAACGTAACGACCTCTCATTGTTGAAATTTTTGTTGCATCTCTTGTAATCACATAGTCTGTAAATTTTTCTGCATCTGGTCCTTTGACGCGAATTTGTCTTTCAACAGCCACGTTCCACATTGTTACATGATTTTTAATTGCTGCATATTCAACCATAGCCCCACCTTTTTCAGGTTTTACATAACCCCTTGGATGATATACTCGATTGTAAATAGTGGCTCTCCAACATCCTGCTTTCATTGAAAGATGCCAATAAGGAGATTTTCGTACTCTTGTTGAAATTAACATTTCAACTTTTGTTGGACCACTCTGTCTTAGATTGTAAGGAACATGTCTATCTGATTGATCTACTGACAGCGTATGTTTTACCTTATCGTAATTTACTTTTTCATTTTTGAATGAAACTGATTTAATTTTTTTAGTTTTATTTTTTTTGGCTTTTTTCTTTTTTTTAGGCATAGTTATTCTCCTTTAACCATTTGTTAGTTGTTTTCAAATTACCAAATGTATAAATATGAAAATTGCTTGCTACATCTTTCAATTTATTAATTAAATCATTTGGTTCTTTTGGTTTCAGTAAATCAAAAGCTTTTATAGGATTTGATTTAATAAAATTAATGGAATTTTTTGCACCAACAATTGTAGCAAACTTTAGCAAACTACTAATTTTCATGGGCCCAGTAATTCCCACATGTACTGGTAATGATTGTTTAGGTATGTATTCTTTGATTGGATCTGGATTTATCAACCACTGAGTCACTATATAATCAGCGAAAGGTTTCTTATCAATCATAGCTTTTTCTAAATCAGAATCGGATATATCAGGAGATCCCTCTGGATGTCCAGCAATTCCTATCTTCAGACCTTCAAAAAGTCCCGTCTCAAGTAATTGAAATGAGCAATGAAAATCTCCAATAGGTTGCGTTCCTCCGCCAATTACCAGAGCTTGTTTTACACCTCCATCTTTACATCTATTTAAGTAGTCCTTTAAATTTTCTAAATTTTTAATAGACCGCGCAGGAAAGTGAGGGACCGCATTAAACCCTTTTGAAACAAGCTGGGTTGCTTTAGCAGCAACATCTTTATAATCTTCATTGGGTAACAAGGTAATATAAATATCTTTTATATTAGGCAAATCATCCAAGTTTGATTTCAATCCAATTTCTAAAGAAAAGTTCATTTTTTCCGGGATATAGCAGGGTACCCACAAACTGTCCATAAAATTTGTTTAAAGATTAATCTTTAATTATCTATAAAATCTAGTAGGAATCTCATAAATGAAAAGCAAAGCAAAAGTGGTCGTAATTGGCGGTGGAGCAGTAGGAGTTAGCATGCTTTATCATTTGGCGAAAAAAGGTTGGTCAGATGTAGTTTTGGTTGAAAGAAAAGAATTAACTTCAGGCTCAACATGGCACGCAGCTGGATTACTTCCATTATTCAATATGAGCTACTCTGTGGGACAACTTCATAAGTATGCGGTTGATTTTTATAAAACTTTAGAAGAAGAAACAGGAAAAAATGTAGGCTTTAGCGTTGTATCAAACATTAGATTAGCAACCACAAAAGATAGAATGGACGAGTATCATCAGTATGCAGGTGTCGCTCAAACTATTGGAGTTAAATATAAATTTTTAACTCCAGATCAAGTAAAAGAAATTTGGCCTTTATGTAATACTTCAGATTTAATTGGTGCAATTCAACACCCAGAAGATGGATATATCCAACCAGCTGATTTAACGCAAGCGCTTGCAACGGGCGCAAGAAACAAAGGAGCAGAAATTTACAGAAATACAGCAGTAGTAGGAATTAAACAAAGCAAAGATGGTTGGGTAGTAGAAACTGATAAAGGAACAATAGAATGTGAGCATGTTGTTTCTTGTTCAGGAAATTTTGCTAGACAAACGGGCAAAATGGTTGGTCTTGATATACCAGTAATACCGGTTGAACATCAATATATAGTTACTGAACCACATCCTGAAATTCAAAAAAGAAAAAAAGAAGGTCTTCCTGAAATGGGAGTGTTAAGAGATAGTGATAGTCGTTGGTATATGAGAGAAGAAGCTGGAGGATTAATTTTAGGACCTTATGAAGATGGAGCACCATGTTGTTATGTTGATGGTCCATCAAAAGATTCTGAATATGAATTATTTCAAGAAGACTTAGATAGACTTGCGCCTCATATTGAAGGAGCCATACACCGTGTTCCTGCTTTTGGAGAAGTTGGAGTTAAAAAAGTTTACAATGGTGCAATTTGTTATACTCCAGATGGAAATCCAATTGTTGGACCAGCTTGGGGATTAAAAAATTTTTGGATTAATGAAGGACATAGTTTTGGTATTACAGCTGCTGGTGGAGCTGGTTGGCAACTAGCAGAATGGATTGTAGATGGAGAGCCAACAGTAGATATGCTTGGAGTAGAACCAAGAAGATATGGAGATTATTGTTCTAAATCTTACTTAAAAGAAAAAAATGAAGAAGCTTATAGAAACGTTTTTATAATTCATTATCCTGATGAAGAAAGAGGAGCCGCAAGACCATTAAGACAAGCACCTTGTTATGATCGATTAAAAAAATTAGGAGCGGTATTTGGACAAAAGTTTGGATGGGAAAGAGCAAATTTTTTTGCAACAGATGGAATGGAACAAAAAGATGATTGGTCATTTAGAAGATCAAAATGGTTCAAAGCAGTTGAAAAAGAATGTAAAAATGTAAAAGAAAATGTGGGTCTTTTAGACATGTCTGCTTTTGCAAAATGTAGAATTAAAGGACCAAAGGCAGAAGAATTTTTAGACTATTTAGTGGCAAACAAAATTCCAAAAAAAATTGGTAGAGTAAATTTATGTCACGCTCTTAATACAAAAGGAGGAGTTCATTCTGAGTTTACAATAATGAAAGAAGCAGAAGATAGTTTTTATTTAGTTTCAGCTGGCGCTTTTCAAAGGTTAGATCATGACTGGATTCAAAAATGGATGCCAAAAGATGGGTCAGTTCAATTTGAAAATTTAACAAATTCAATAGGCGTTTTGGTAGTTGCAGGACCTAAATCGAGAGATTTAATGAAAAAAGTTTCAAAAGATGATTTTTCTAATGAAAATTTTAAGTGGCTAAGTTCCAAGAAAGTAGATATTGGATATGCCCCATGTACAGCTATAAGAGTAAATTTTGTTGGCGAATTGGGATGGGAAATTCACCATCCATTAGAATATCAAAATCACATATTTGATAAATTAATGGAAAACGGAAAAGATCTTGGTTTAAAACCTTTTGGAATTAGAGCAATGAATAGTTTAAGAGTTGAAAAGTCTTATAAACTCGTTGGCACAGAGTTGTCCATTGAATACTCGCCTTACGAATCTGGTTTAGACAGATTTATACATCCTAACAAAGGAAAATTTATTGGCTTAGATGCATTAAACAAGTGGAGAGAAAAAGGCTTTCAGAACAAGTTAGTAACTATGGAAGTTCACAATGTATCCGACGCAGATGTTTTAGGAAATAACCCTGTTTATCAAAATGGAAAAGTTGTTGGAAGAGCAACAGGAGGTGATTTTGGCTTTAGATTAAATAAATCAATTGCTATAGGTATGGTCAAACCTGAACTTGCGACAACTGGTCAAAAATTAAAAATTGATATTTTAGGAAAAATGCACGACGCTACAATTTTGGACGAGAGTCCATACGATCCTGAAAATAAACTATTAAGAGCATAATGAAAATATTAGTCGCAGTAAAAAGAGTTATTGATTATAACGTTCAAGTAAGAGTTAAAGAAGATAACTCAGGTGTAGTTACTGAAAATATTAAAATGTCCACGAATCCTCCTGACGATAACGCTGTTGAAGAAGCGGTAAAAATTAAAGAATCTGGTAAAGTTAAAGAAGTTATTGCAGTCACTGTTGGTGAAGAAAAGGCTCAAGAAACAGTTAGAAAAGCCTTAGCAGTTGGAGTTGACAGGGGAATTCATGTTAAATCAGAAGGTATTTTAGAACCTTTGGCAGTATCAAAAATTCTTCAAAAAATTGTTGAAAAAGAAAAACCAGATTTAGTTTTTATGGGTAAGCAAGCAATAGATGATGACTGTAATCAAACCGGCCAAATGTTAGCCGCGTTATTAAACTGGCCACAAGCTACTTTTGCATCAAAGATTGTTGTTAAAGATAAATCATTGGAGGTTACAAGAGAAATTGACGAAGGGTTAGAAACAATTGAAGTTAATATTCCTTCAGTTATTACATGCGATTTAAGACTAAACGAACCAAGATATGCTTCTTTGCCAAATATAATGAAAGCAAAGAAAAAACCTTTAGAGCAAATTAATGTTGCTGACTTAGGAGTAGATACAAAACCAAGAATAGAACAGATTAAAGTTGAAGAGCCACCTAAAAGAAAATCAGGAATTAAAGTAGCAAACGTTGCAGAATTAGTCCAAAAATTAAAAAATGAGGCAAAGGTAATTTAATGTCTGTATTATTGATCGCAGAACACAACAACAAAGAAGTAAAACCATTTACTTTAAATGCGGTAACCGCAGCATCTCAAATGGATCAAGATCTACATGTTTTAGTTATAGGGAATAAAGCAGACGAAGTAGCAAAATCTTTATCAAAGGTTTCAAATATAAAAAAAGTTATTCATATAGATAATGAAATTTATGAAAACTATTTAGCTGAAAATTTTACACCTTTAATAGTCAAACAGTCAGCTAATTATTCTCACATTGTTTGTTCAGCAAATACATTTGGAAAAAATTTGATGCCCAGAGTTTCTGCCTTGTTAAACACATCACAAGTAAGCGACATAATAAAAGTGATTTCTCCAGACACTTTTTTAAGACCAATTTACGCAGGAAATGCTTTTGCAACTGTTAAAAGTATGGATCAAAAAAAATGCATTACAATAAGACCTACTTCCTTTGATCCAGCACCTTCATCAGGTGGATCAGCAGAGATAGTCAAAGAAGAACCTGGTGAATCTTCTCCATTACTAAAATTTATCAAAAAGGAAGAAGTTAAATCAGATAGACCAGAACTTGGCACAGCTAGAGTTGTTATTTCTGGTGGGAGAGGAATGCAAAAAGCTGAAAACTTTAAATTGATCACAGCGATAGCTGACAAACTAAATGCTGCAGTTGGAGCATCAAGAGCCGCTGTAGACGCTGGCTATATAACTAATGATCATCAAGTCGGTCAAACCGGAAAAGTGGTTGTTCCAGATTTATATATTGCGGTTGGAATTTCAGGAGCAATCCAACATCTAGCAGGAATGAAAGAAAGTAAAGTAATAGTTGCAATCAACAAAGATGGTGAAGCACCAATATTTAGTGTAGCAGATTATGGTCTTGAAGCTGATTTATTTGATGCACTTCCACAATTTTTGGAAGAATTAAACAAATTAAATACTATACAAAAATAACAAATACTGTAAAAAAATAACATATGTCCAAAGAAGTTATGGAATATGATGCTGTAATTGTTGGCGGCGGTCCATCAGGATTGGCTACCGCAATTAAACTTAAACAATTAGACTCAAATTTAAATATTTGTTTGCTTGAAAAAGGATCAGAGATTGGAGCACATATCCTATCAGGAAATGTTTTTGAAACTAAGGCTTTAGACGAGTTAATACCGAATTGGAAAGAATTAAACTCGCCCGTTAAAACGAAGGTTACAAAAGAAAAATTTTTATTTTTAGGAAGACATAAATCTTTAAGTTGGCCAACTTGGTTGTTACCATCAGTTCAAAAAAACCACAAAAATTATATTATAAGTTTAGCAAATCTATGTAGATGGTTAGCTGAGCAAGCAGAAAAACTTGGTGTTGAAATTTTTCCAGGATTTCCAGCAAGCGAAATTATTTATAACCAAGATGGTTCAGTAAAAGGAATTGCAACACAGGATATGGGAGTAGATAAAGATGGCAACAAAAAAGATAGCTATCAACCTGGTATGGAGCTTTATGCGAAAGTAACAGTTTTTGCCGAAGGATGCAGAGGACATCTTGGAAAACAATTAATTAAAAAATTTAATTTAGATGAGGGAAAAAATCCTCAACAATATGGTATTGGATTTAAAGAAATATGGGAAATTAGTGAAAAAAATCATCAAGAAGGTCTTGTAATGCATACAGCCGGATGGCCATTAGATAACAATACTTACGGTGGAAGCTTTGTGTATCATGCTGAGAACAAGCAAATTTTTTTAGGCTATGTAATAGGATTAGATTATAAAAACCCTCATTTATCACCATTTGATGAATTTCAAAGATTTAAAACTCATCCTGCAATCAAAAAAATTATAGAAGGAGGTAAAAGAATTTCTTACGGTGCTCGTGCACTGATAGAAGGTGGAATCCAAAGTTTACCAAAAATGTTTATGCCAGGTGCATTACTAGTTGGTTGTAATGCGGGCACTTTGAATATGCCGAAAATTAAAGGATCTCATACAGCTATGAAAAGTGGAATAATTGCAGCCGAAACAATTAACGAACATATTAAAGAAAATAAAGATTTATCAATTTATGAAGAAAAATTTAAGAGAAGTTGGGCCTACAAAGAACTATACGCAGCTAGAAACATTAAACCAAGTTTTGGCTGGGGGTTAATTCCTGGAATCATATTTACTGGGATTGATCAAATTTTATTTAGAGGAAAATTACCTTTTACTTTAAAACATAAACATGCGGACCATGAAACTTTAAAATCAGCAAATAAAATGCCAAAAATTGATTATCCAAAATATGATAATATCATTACTTTTGATAAGACAAGTTCTGTTTATTTAACAGGAACTAACCATGCTGAAAATCAGCCTGTTCATTTAAAACTAACAAATCCAAATCTTCCAATTGATTACACTTTGGATAAGTTTGATGAACCTGCTCAAAGATACTGCCCAGTAGGAGTTTATGAAATTCAAAGAGAAAATAATAAAGCAAAATTTGTTATTAATTCTCAAAACTGTATTCATTGTAAAACATGTGATATTAAAGAACCTTCACAGAATATTAATTGGGTTACTCCAGAAGGTGGTGGGGGACCCAAGTATGGAAATATGTAAAAGGTTAATTTTATTTATAATTTTTTTTATTTTTTTATTTACAAACACAATATTTGCTTCAGATTTAAAAAAAACTTTTGAAAATAAAAATGTTTCTTATTTAGAATTTATTCTTTCGCAGATAGACAACAAACTTGTTATAAAAGAACAGGTGTTAACACGTAGAGCAGGAGTTCAGCTTCATATTTTGTATTCTGCCATAGGTCACAAGATAGAAGTTAATAACAAAAATCAAATTCAAATTTATATCAAAGCTTTAATGGATAAAGATAGATATTTAAAAAAACAGTATAGGCCAAAAAATAGTGACTGCAATGTAGTTAGAAATAAAATTTTTTTTAACAAATATGGCTATGGATTTTTTCAAAAAAAAAATAAAATTTTAAATACAAAAATTATGAAGGAAACTTTTGTTAACGATTTTTTATCTCTTTTAAGATTGAGCGAAAATGAAAAAAATATATTATTCAGTAATATTTATTTAAAAATTCAGATTATATCTCCAATTAAAAATCATAACATAGCTTGTTCAGGCAACTTATTTCAAGAAGAGTTAAGATAAATCAATCGCGTTTTTTTTTAGCTTTGTTAGAGGTATTATTTCAAGCGTTTTATAGTTTGTTTTTTTTAAATAAATTTTACAAGCTGTTCCAGCTTTTATAGACTCCGCATAAGTGCTGGCACAAACACACCAATTATCTCCATCCTTTAATCCAGGAAAATTAAATTCAGGATGAGGTGTCATTAAATCATTGCCAGCAGTTTTTGCCCATTCTAAAAATTTTGTAGTAACTTTAGCACAAACAGTATGAACACCATGATCAACCTCATTTGTATTGCAACAACCATCTCTAAACCAACCAGTCAAAGGATCAATAGAACAAGATTCAAGTTTTTCACCTAAAACATTTTTTTGATGTTCGTTATCACTCATTATAATTTTGTTGGATTAGGTTCATCTTTGTAAATTTTTTTAGGATCAAATATTTTTTTTTCTTTGAATTCTATTTCAATCTTGCTTGGATCTTTAATTTTGCCTAAGGGTACAGATCTATAAAAACATGATCTGTATCCAGCATGACAACTTCCGCCATTCCCAATATCAACAGATATCCAAAGCGAATCTTGATCATCATCAATTCTAATTTCGTCCACTTTTTGTATAAAACCACTTGTTTTGCCTTTGTGCCAAATAGATTTTCTTGATCTACTCCAATAGTAAACTTCTTTTGTTTCTATTGTTTTTTTTAAAGATTCTTCATTCATATACCCATGCATTAAGATTTCTTTTGTTTTTGAACACATAGTTATGACCGGTATTAAGCCATCTTTATCAAATTTAGGCGATAAATATTTGCCTTCCTCAATTTCTGTGACATTTTCTCTTTTTTTAAACATATATATGGATTATTTAACATATTAGAGCATATATTACATATTTTAAAAATACTGATTTATATATATAAAGCTGTTTATGAAATTAGTTAAAGATATTGAAAAGACCTTTAAAGATAGTGAAAAAATTTCAGAAAAAGAGGCTGAAGAAGCATTTGTTAAAATTATTAAATGGTTAGGAGAAAACCCAAAAAGAGAAGGGCTTAAATCTACACCAAAAAGATTAATAAAAGCATATAGAGAATACTTTAAAGGTTACAGTGAAGATCCAGCAAAAATTTTAGAAAAAACGTTTGGAGATGTTCAAGGTTACGATGACATGGTTATACAAAAAAATATTTCAGTACAAAGTCATTGCGAACACCATATGGCACCCATCATCGGAGTAGCTCATGTAGCATATATTCCAAATACCAGAGTAGTTGGTTTAAGTAAACTAGCAAGAGTTGTAGAGGTATTTTCAAAAAGACTTCAAACTCAAGAAAGATTAACAATGCAAATTGCCAGTACTTTAATGACAGCTTTAGATGCAAAAGGAGTTGCCGTTTCAATAGATGCCACACACCAATGTATGACAACTAGAGGGATTAAAAAAGAACAGGCTACAACTGTTACAAATTATTATTTAGGTCAATTTAAAGAAGATTTAAGTTATCAAAATCGTTATTTAAGATTTATCAGTAAATAAGAATTACAGATCATATTTTTATCTAATTTATTATGAGTGAACATTTTAAAGCATTAGTATTAAGTAAAAAAGGCGATGAATTAATTCGAGAAGTAAAAAATATAGAAAAAAGTTTTTTGAAACATGGCGATGTTTTAGTCAAAGTTGATTATTCATCAATAAATTTCAAAGATGCTCTAATATTAAAAAATGGAGCAGGATTAGTTAAAGAATTTCCCCATATACCCGGAATAGATTTGTCTGGAAAAGTAGTAGATTCTCCAGATAATGAATTTAAAATTGGAGATGAAGTTATCCTGACAGGTTGTCGTGTAGGAGAAATATATTTTGGAGGATATTCACAATTTGCAAAAGTTAAAAAAGAATTTTTAGTAAAGAAACCTAAGGGATTTTCAACTAAAGAAGCCATGATACTTGGAACAGCAGGATTTACATCTTTGCTATGCGCGTTTGCCGTGAAAGCAAGAGAGGAGATTCTTCTTGGAGAAAAAGTAAATGAAGTTTTAGTTACTGGAGCAACAGGAGGGGTAGGTAGTATTGCTGTGATGGTGCTTTCAAAATTAGGATGCAACGTGACCGCAGTTACTGGCAAAATGGATCAATCAGACTATTTAAAAGAACTAGGAGCAAAAAATATTATTGAACGAAAAGAACTTCAAAACGAACCAAGACTACTTGGAAAAAGTTTATGGGATGGCGTTGTTGATACAGTTGGAGGAGTAATTTTAGCCAACGCTATATCAAATACAAAACATTCTGGGATAGTTGCTACATGTGGCAATGCTTCCGACAACAAGCTGAATACATCAGTAATTCCTTTTATTTTAAGAGGTATAAAATTATGGGGTATAGACTCAGTAATGGTAAGTAAAAAAAGAAGAGAATTTGTTTGGTCTCAAGTTGAAAAATTAATTGATTTTAGTATTTTAAATAAACGAATTAAAGAAATTAATCTTCAAGAATTAATTGAAGAATATCCAAAAATATTAAAAGGTGGAGTTGCTGGAAGGATTATAGTTGATCCAAATAAATAAGTAAGATGGATTGGGATAAATTAAAAATTTTTCATGCTGTGGCTGAAGCTGGAAGCTTTACAAATGCAACTGTTACTTTGAACTTAAGTCAATCAGCAATCAGCAGACAAATTCTCTCATTAGAGCAAGATTTAAAAATCCAACTATTTGAAAGACATGCAAGAGGTTTGACTCTTACAGAAAATGGGGATTATCTTTTTAAAATAGCACATGAAGTAATTACAAAATTAAAAGATGTTGAAACAGTTCTTGGAGAGAAAAAAGATAAACCCAGTGGAAAACTTACTGTTACAACAGTTGTTAGTTTTGGAACAACTTGGCTTACTCCAAGGATTCAGGAATTTATGCAATTAAATCCCGATATAGAGGTTGAGCTTATATTTGATGATAAAGAATTAGATTTAAGTACTAGACAAGCTGATATTGGTATATTTATGAGAAGACCCAAACAGCTTAATTATATTCAAAAAAAATTAATTGATATTAATTCTCACCTTTATGGATCTACAAAATATTTAGAAAAATATGGATATCCAAAATCTTTAAATGATCTAAATAAACATAAATTCATATCTTTTGGTAAGGGAGCACCACATCCTGTTTACAATCCTGACTGGGCTCTTAAATTAGGATTAAAAGATAATAAAAAAAGAAAACCTATAATGAAAGTTAATAGTGTGTATGGCTTATTACTAGCTGTTCAAAGTGGAGTAGGCATAGCACCTTTACCTGATTATATTACATTAAATGTACCAAATATTGTAAAAATCTTACCTAATGTTCAAGGACCCATCACAGAAGCGCATTTTGTTTATCCACAATCACTAAAAAATGTTGCAAGAGTAGTTGCATTTAGAAATTTTTTATATAGTAAAATTAGCGAATGGAAATTTTAATGCTTTTTATTTTTAGTTTCGGTTCTAATTTTTAAATTAGCACCTTCTTCAACAGAAATTGTTTTTTGAGAAATTGATCCAGTGATATCGGCTGTTTTTCTTATGTGAACTTTATCGGAATCAATATCTCCTTTAAGGTTTCCGCCAATTTCAGATAACTTAGATTTTATATTTCCTTTAACTTTTGAATTTTCAAAAAGTTCTACTTCTTCAGCAGTAATGTTGCCTTGAATCTCTCCATCAATAACAACAACTTCCTTTTCAATAAGATTACCTTTTATTCTTGTGTCTCTTCTTAAAAATGACTTATTTTTTCCCATTCATTATCCTATTTAAACAACTAAAGATTTTAAACTTTAAAATTGTATTATTTTTTAATTAAACCTTGAATATTGCGACAATATGTGCGATTGATAATCATTATCATTGATAATAGTTATCATTTTCAATTTTAACAAGAAAAAAAAGGAGTAAAACAAAAATGAAAAAAATAGGAATTATTACGGCTTTAATAACTTTTTTTACCAGCGTTAGCTTGGCTAATGAGGTAAACATTTTTAGTGCTAGACACTATGATTCAGATATTCAGCTTTATGAAAAGTTTACAGTAAAAACTGGAATTAAAGTAAATGTAGTATCAGGAAAAGATAAAGCTCTACAAAAACGAATAAAGGAAGAAGGAAAAGATTGTATAGCAGACTTATATATCACAGCAGATGCTGGAAGATTAGGAGCATTTCAAGCAGAAGGGATGTTTCAACGAGGTGCGAGTTCAGCAGCTATAAAAAAAGCTGTTCCTTCAAACTTTAGAACTGCTTACTGGACAGGAATAGCTAAAAGAGCAAGAATAATTTACTATTCTCCAGAAAGAGTAAATGCAAACGATCTTAAAGGCATGACTTATGAAGATTTAGCTGATCCAAAATGGAAAGGCAGAATAGTAATTAGACAGTCTAATAATGTTTACAATCAATCACTTGTTGCTTCTTTAATTCAAAATAACGGAAAAAAGAAAACAGCTGAATGGGCAAAAGGACTAGTAAAAAATATGGCAAGAGATTCCAAAGGTAACGATAGAGCACAAATATTAGCTGTTGCAGCAGGAGAAGCAGATCTTGCAGTAGCTAATACTTATTATTTAGCTTTGATGTTGTCTGGCAAAAAAGGAGCAGAACAACAAGCAGCAGCTAAAAAAGTTAAACCATTCTTTCCAAATCAAGATGGAAGAGGAACTCATATGAATATTAGTGGCGGAGGTGTATTAAAATATGCACCAAACAAAAGTAATGCAATTAAATTACTTGAGTTTTTATTAACAAAAGAAGCGCAGGAACATATTGTTAATAACACATTTGAATATCCAATGATTGATGATGTTAAACCTCATAACTTGGTTAGCAAAATGGGCTTAGGATTTAAACAAGATCTTAAAACTAAAGTTTCATCATATGGTAAAAAACAGGCTGACGCGCTAGAGGTAATGCTAGCAGCTAGCTGGAAGTAATTGTTGATGATTGCAAAACTTAAGAAAAGTTTATTTGAAGTTGATTACAATAATTCTTCTGAATGTTGCAATCCCTGCAGTTCAGAGTGTAAAAAAATCAACAAAAAAATAAATGGGAGAAAACTATCTGAGATCAAGGATGATGAGATTCCACACATATACAAAGTCTTTGGTATAAAAGATTAGTTTTTTACATTAAAGCGTACCTACATGATTCTCCTAAACATGCGTCATACATTGTAGGTACGCTACTCAATTGAAAGTATTTTAATTAGGTGCTAGTCTAAAAAAGAATATTTTAAAGAAATTAAGATGCAGAAATTTAATATTTGGTATTTAGGTTCATTTTTTATATCTGTAATTGTGGCTATTCCAATAATTACAGTTTTTTCAAGTTTTTTTCAAACTACAACGAATTATTTTTTTATAATTGAAGATACTTTTCTTTATGAATATATTTTTAATTCAATATTTCTCTTAATTGGTGTTTTAATTTTTACTTTTATAATCGGAGTAGGGTGCGCATATATTGTTTCATTTTATAAATTTCCAGGGGTAAATTTTTTTAAATGGGCACTAATTTTATCTTTTGCTGTTCCGGCTTATATATATGCATATTCCTTAACAGCTTTTTTTGAAAATTTTGGTACATTTTACTCAATATTAACAAAAATTTTTGGAGAAGGGGATTATAACAGTAAAATTCCTAAATTTGATGAAATGTTAGGAGCAATAATTTCAATTTCATTTTCCTTGTTTGGATATGTATATGTATTAACAAGAGCTTCTTTTCATTATCAATCTGAAAATTTAATTGAGCTTGGAAAAAACCTTGGTTTTTCAAAGAAAAAATCATTTTATAAAATTATTTTGCCATCAGCAAGACCAGCAATTGTTGCAGGACTCTCTTTAGTTGCAATGGAAACACTTTCAGATTTTGGAGCTGTTTCATTTTTTGGCGTTTCAACACTGACAACAGGTATATACAATGCTTGGGTTTCATTCGACGATCTATCATTAGCTAACCAGTTATCTTTTTATCTTTTGATATTCATTTTTGGACTGTTCATATTAGAAAACTTATCTAGAAAAAGAGCAAGGTATCATTCGTTATCTAAAGGTGGATTTAAATCTAAGTCAATTATTTCTTTAAGTGGTTACAAATCATTTTTTGCATTTTTTGTTTGTTTTTTTGTTTTCTTTGTTAGTTTTTTATTTCCAGTTTTACAAATGTTGTATTGGACAATAATATTTCCCAAACATATAAATGATCTAAATATTGTTCAGTTAATTTTTAATACTTTATTATTAATGTTTTTATCAAGTTGCGTCTTGATAGTTTTTGCTTTTATATCTAATTATGGAAACAGAGTTTCAAGAAGTAAATTCCTCGAGATACTAACAACATTTTCAATTTCCGGTTATGCAATACCTGGTGTTATATTAGCAGTGGCATTTATAAGCTTTATTTCTTGGTTTGATAATAATTTAATAAGTTTTTTAAATCTTGAAACAATTAAGTCCATTTTTATTGGATCTGTTTTTGGATTAGTTGTTGTTTATTTTGTTCGTTTTTATTCTCTTGCATGCAATGGTATTAAGTCAGGATATATTAAAATAAATTATTCTATAGATGAAAGCGCCTATTTACTTGGTTATTCTAAGCTCAAAACTTTTACAAATATTCATATCCCATACCTAAGAAATTCAATTTTATTGATAGGAGTTTTGGTTGCTATTGAAATCATCAAAGAATTACCAATAACTCTTATCATGAGACCGTTTAATTTTGAAACTTTTGCAACCACTGCTTATATTTATGCTTCACAAGATTTACTTGAAGCAGCAGCGATTCCATCATTGTTTTTAATAATTATTGCAAGTTTCTTTATTTTAATTACATCTAGATATATTCTTAGAGAATAAAGGTAAAATGATTAAAAATTTTTTAGAAATAAAAAACGTAACATTTGCAGCAAGCAAAAAAAATAAAGTAAATAATGTTACCCTTAATATTGAAAAGGAAGGTGAAATAATATGTTTATTGGGCCCTTCTGGAATTGGAAAAACTACAATTTTAAGATCTATAGCTGGATTGGAAAAAATCCATTCTGGTAAAATTTTATTAAAGAATAAAATTATTTCTTCAAACGAGATTCATGTTGAGCCGGAAAAAAGAAATATTGCTTTGTCATTTCAAGATAACTCTTTATTTCCACATTATAACGTTATTCAAAATATAGAATTTGGAGCTGAAAGAAATAAAAAGAAAAAAAAAGACTTGAAAATTGATGATTTAATTAAACTTTTGAATTTAGAGCATGTAAAAAATAAGTTTCCTCATGAAATTAGTTCTGGAGAGGCTCAAAGAGCATCTTTAGCAAGATCATTAATATCGAAACCAGATCTGTTGTTATTAGACGAACCTTTATCTAACGTTGACCAAAGTTTTAAAGAAGAAATTCAAGTGAAACTTAAGAAAATTTTGACCGATTTGAAAATTACCACAATTATTGTTACTCACGATTCATATGAAGCATTCTATTTGGGTAGCAAATGTGGAATTATTTTAGATGGACAATTAAAACAATATGATGATCCTTATAATGTTTATCATTTCCCAAATTCTGTTGAAGTTGTGAATTTTTTGAATAGAGGAATATTGATACCAGCCAAGGTTATAGATGAAGATAGTTTAGAAAGTGAAGACTTAGGAATTATAAAAGGAAACTTTTTAAAACGATACCCAAAAGGCTCCGAAGTAAAACTTTTATTGCAACCAGAAGATTTAGAACATGATGATAAAAGCAATTTAAAACTTGAAGTCGTAGATAGAAAATTTAGAGGAACGAATTTCATTTATACTCTTAAAACTCCAAGCGATAGACTTATACCTGTTTTTGTTCATTCGCATCATATTCATCAGCATGAAGTTGATGAAAAATTTGGTATTAGAAGACCAATTACTATTGACCACATAGTTTGCTTTTAAATAAATTTTAATATAAATTATTATTCGAAGGGGTGTCGGAAGACTGAGATTATACCCTAATAACCTGTCCGGTAATTCAGAGAGGGAGATTAATGAATAGTCAAGAATTTTTTTTAAATCAAGATTGGTCGTTATTTTTAGTTTTATTAGTAAGCACAATATTTGCTTTTATAGGAATAAATTACTCAAAAAAATATAGAGGAATTAATAATTATTTAACTGCGAATAGAAATGTAGATGTTATATCGTTAACCACAAGCTTGGTTGTTTCTGCTTTAGGTGCATGGATACTATTTGGACCAGCTTCGGCAGCGACTTGGGGAGGAATAGGTTCTGTTATAGGATATTCTTTGGGAACTGCTTTTCCAATGTTGGCTCTAATATATTTGGGTACAAAATTAAGAAAAATTTTTAGTAAAGGAATAACTTTAACCGAATTTATTAGAATTAAATTTGGAATGAGTTTATTCAAGCTCATTACATTTCTAACTGTATTTTACATGTTTATTTTTTTATGTGCTGAAGTAACAGCAATATCAATATTGGTAAAATATGTTTCCAACACCCCACTTTGGATTACATCATCAATAGTAATTGTCACAACTCTAGCGTATACTTTGTACGGCGGATTAAAAGTTTCAATTTTTACTGATAATATACAATTTTTTATTGTTATTTTGTTATTTTTGATTTCTATAAGTTATATTTTTTTATTTACAGATAATAATTTTTCTTTTGATATAATTAAAAAAAATGCTCCCCATCTAATTAATGCCAAATATATTCCAAACTATACTGCGGGAATTACTTTTTTTATTGCCGTGGCAGCAACCAATCTTTTTCATCAAGGAAATTGGCAGAGAGTTTTTTCAGCTAAAAATGAAAAAGTTTTAAAAAAAAGCTTATTAATTTCTTTTATTATTATAATACCAATTGTTTTTTTTATGGGGTTTAGCGGCTTAATAGCTGTATCTCAAAATTTTAATGTAAATCCAGATCTTGCTTTTTTTTCAATTTTATTAAAAGATAATTCAAAAATTGTATCAGTAATTATTATTGTTTTTGCTCTTTCACTTACAATAAGTACTTTGGATACTTTAGTTAATGCAATTTCTAGTATTTTTATTGTTAATGGAAAAAACTTGTTCAAAAAACAATTTAAAATTGATTATCTAAAATTATCAAAATATTTGATGGTTTTTTTGTGTGCTATTGCTTTTTTTATTGCTTCAGAAGGATTTAGTATACTTTATCTATTTCTATTAGCAGACTTGCTTTGTTGTAGCGCGGTTTTTACAGTTTTTTATAGCTTTTATTCCACAAGAATTAATTCAAAAATTGCAATATTATCTATACTTCTAGGCCTGTTTTTTGGTTTACTTTTATTTCCTTCACCTGACTTTTCAAAGAGTATTTTGGTGGGATTATTGTTCTCATATGATTTTTTTCCTAAAATAATTACTAGTTCATTGTTATTTTGTTCATTTTTATTAGCCACACTTGTACCAGTAATTGTTATAATGAGTTATGATTCCATTAAAAGATGATAACCCTACATCAGGGAAGCCAGTTGTAACTTATTTTTTAATAGCTTGTTGTGTTTTAATATTTTTATTTGAGCTAGGATCAAGTTCATATCGAACAGGAGAATTATTTTATTCTTACGGTCTTATACCTTCAGTTTTGCTAGGATATAGTCAGTTACCAAATGATATTTACATTATACCAGCTTATCTGACTATATTTTCTTCAATGTTTATGCATGGTGGTTTTATGCATTTAATTGGAAACATGTTGTATATGTGGATTTTTGCAGACAATATTGAAGATGATTTAGGTCCAACAAAATTTATCATTTTTTATTTTTTATCTGGTGTGGGAGCCGCAATGTCTCAGGTTTTTATGGACACACAATCACAAATTCCAATGGTTGGAGCAAGTGGAGCAATAGGGGGGATTTTAGGCGCCTATTTAGTTAACTATCCAAAAGCAAGAGTTCTTGTTTTAATTCCTTTTGGTTTTTTTAGTCAACTTTTAAAAATCAGAGCCATTTATGTTTTAGGTTTTTGGTTTATTTTACAATTTATAAATTCAAATCTCTCAGGAAGTCAAGGAGGAGGCGTAGCGTATGCAGCGCATATAGGTGGTTTTATTTCTGGTGTTATATTGATATTATTTTTTAATAAAAAAAAAAAGAAAATTAAAAAAAAAATTAGCAAAGGACCTTGGAACTAATGAATTTTATAATTCCATTTTTGATTTTAATTACAGTTGTTGTTTTTATCCATGAGTATGGGCATTATTATTTTGCAAAAAGGTATGGAGTTGGTGTAACAGATTTTTCAATAGGCTTTGGAAAGGAAATTTTTGGATGGAATGATAAGTCAGGAACTAGATGGAAGATATGCTGGATTCCTTTGGGAGGATATGTAAAATTTTTTGGTGATAGAAATGTTTTTAGTGAATCAGAGCAAAAAGAAGTTTTGTCTAAATACAGCAAAAAAGATCAAGAAAAACTTTTTGTGTTAAAACCTTTGTATCAAAGATCTTTGATCGTTGCAGCAGGACCAATAGCAAATTTTATATTAGCTTTTTTTATTTTTTTATTTATTTACATGTTTTCAGGAAAAGATTTTACACCCGCAATCATAGCTGATGTTCAAAAGGATAGCCCTGCTTATGTTGCTGGATTAAAAAAGAATGATAGAATAATTTCAATTGATGAAAGAGAAATAAACAGCATATCACAAGTTTCTTCTTTTATCTCAATGTCTTCAGAGGAAACAATCAGCTTAAAAATTTCAAGAAATAATCAAGAAATTTTATTTAAAATAAAACCTAAGTTAATTGAATCTAAAGATAATTTAGGAAATAAAATGAATAAAAAAGTAATAGGAGTTATTCTTGCTCCACTAAACAATGAATTTAATCGTGTTAAACTTGGACTTGTAGAAGCAGCAATTCATTCATTAAAAGAGGTATGGTTTGTTAGTAGTTATTCCCTTGAATATTTATGGAGTATTATTAAAGGAAAAGGGGACTCATCACAATTAGGTGGACCCATTAGAATAGCAAAAATAACAGGCCAAGTTGCTGAATATGGTTTTATCCCCTTTTTAGGTATGATGGCTTACATTTCTGTTAGCTTAGGTTTGATTAATTTATTTCCTATACCAATGCTTGATGGTGGTCACTTAATGTTTTATTTTTTTGAGAAGCTTCTAGGACGCCCTTTAAAGCAAAAAACTCAGGAAGGATTTTTCCGAATCGGTTTATTTTTTCTCGTTTCACTAATGTTTTTTGTAACTTATAACGATCTAAAGGACTGGGGTTTGTTTAGTTAATTTTTTTAAAAACTAAAAAAAAGTCAATAAAATCAGTACTTTTTTAATATAGCCATATGTTGTGTGTATTTTTGCAAAATATACTAAAAAAAACGTTGATTTTATGGGTTTTTATGGCAAGAGTGAATTTATCAACAAAATGGGGCTAAAATGAACAAAAAACAGTTAATTAATAAAATAGCTACTACCATGAATCAAAGCAAAGCTGATGCCGAGAGAACTTTTGATGGTATTCTTGATATTATTTTGAGTTGCCTAAAAAGCGATGAACAGGTCAAAATTGCTGGTTTTGGTACTTATAAAGTAGCAAAAAGAAAAGCTAGAGTGGGTAGAAACCCAAGAACTGGTGAGCAAATTCAAATTGCTGCCTCTCAAAAAGTTAAATTCTTACCTGCAAAAGCATTGAAAGAAATGTTTAATAGATAAGATTCTATTTAGGACAGCCTTTAAAAAAAGATAATTTTAAAGGCTGTTTTTTTTATTACATCATAAACATAACTATATTTCAATTATAGCATTGGTTTAATTTTTTTAATCTCCCTATAAGAGATGTTTAATGATTAAAAATTTTAAAATTATATTACTTAGTGTTCTTGTTTTTCTAAGCTTTACAAACTCTAGTTTTGTAGAAACTACAGTTTCATCTGAAGTAGAATTTGTTTTTATTATTTCATTTGTGATTTGGTTAATTATTAAAAACACAATGAGTATTATGTTAAACAGAAAATGAAAAAAACTTGGTACCGATGTAACTGAAACAAGCGTTATTACTTACGCTATAAGAGACTAATTTTTGTTTGCTTTAACTTTCATTTTCATTCCACAATTTTTTCCAATTCACATTAGGAGACAATCCATAAATTGAATTGATATTTGTAAAATGCACGGCTAACGAAGGAATCGGAGAAACGCATAATTCTTTTTTGTAGATATTATGCAGAGGTTTTTCAAAAGGATAATGTTCAAATTCACACATACTGGTAAGCTCATTCCAGTATTTTTCAACTATTTTTTTACTTGTTAGAAATGTGCACAAAGTTTGGTTTATTTGACGCCAGTGCCTATTTTCTCCTAAAAAAATTTTTGTATTTTCACTTTGAGTATATAAATAAGGGTAATCTGCTGGACAGACTATCAATTCTTGTTTTGTAAGAGATGCTATTCTTTCATATGTATATAATATTTCCGATAAGCTAATTGTTTCGTGAATATAATCGTCTTCAACAAAATAAATTAAATCTTCACTTTTTTCTTTAGAAAGTAAAAAAGACTGGTGAATATTTGACATATTTGATTTCTGGTTTGGTGTTACTTCTTTATTTTCTTCATTAATTTTTTTTATTTGACTGGAAAATTTATCTAGTTTTAAATTTAGAATTTCAAAATTAATATTTGATTTTTGTAATATATTTCTCATTGTATCAATTTGATTTTTTTTAGAATTATGATCAATAATGTAAATTTTAAATTTTGTATCTTTAAATATATTTTTTGCGTGATTTACACTTTTTGCTATAGATACCAAAGTTCGTTTTGTATATTCTTCCTTGTTTTTTTCAAATATTCTCTTTTTTGATTGCGATAACATATTAACCGACATACATGTTCTTAGTATGATATCTAGGGATTTAACGGGTCTTGTTATTTCGACTTTGCCTAGAGGCAAAGTTATAGATCTTTTTCCCGGAATACTTATGCTTTCATTTATATCTCTTCCAGATGTTGGAATGCTAAAATTACTTTGGTCTATAATTTCGTAGCCTAATAATCTACATAATTTAACAAAAATTTTTTTATAGAAACTTTTTTCTTGAGAATTTTTAATTTTTAGCATTTAATTTGCTTCACTATTTATAGAATTTTTATTATATTATATTTTAACATTTATGACTATTAAATCATCTAAACTTCTTGTAGAGGAAGCTTTAAAAGAAATCAAAACTTTAGAACCTTCCGAGGCAAAAAAACTTGCCGATGAAAATCTTTGTAATTTAATAGATATAAGAGATATTAGAGAATTAGAGAAAGAAGGAAAAGTAGAAAAAGCAAACCATATTCCAAGAGGAATGTTGGAATTTTGGTTGGATCCTGAAAGTCTCTATTTTAAGGAAGGTAAATTAGACATGTCTAAAGAGATGGTTTTATTCTGTGCTGGTGGCATGAGGTCAGCTCTTGCAGCAAAAACTTTAAAAGATATGGGGTTTATAAAAGTTTCTCATATCCATGGAGGATTTGCTTTGATGAAACAAAATGGATTTAAAATAATTTAATTTTATTTTTCCGCTTCTTTTAAAACAAATTCTATACGATCTTGTCCAAAAAACATTTTGTTGTTGACTATAAATGATGGAGTACCAAATATACCTTTGTTAAATGCCTCTTGTGTTTTATTTTTTAATTCATTTTTAATTTCATCTTCAAATTCCATTTTAGTCAAAGCAATTTTTTTGAGAAGTTTAAGAATTAAACTTTTATCATTTAAATTAAAATCATTTTTCCAATAAGCATCAAAAAAAATATCAATATATTCTTTTTTTTTATTATTTTTTTCAGCTATCAGAACACCTCTCATCAAATCAAGAGAACTTGTAGGAAAAAAAGAGTTAAATTTAAATTCAATATTTAATTTTTCAGCACACATTTTACAATCTCTGATCATGAATTTTGCCTTTGCAGGTATAAAAGCATTTGCAGTTATACCAGCAAGCTTATGCAACCCACCAAGTAAAACAGGTTTATAATTTACTTTAATATTATTTTCTAATTCGATTTTTCGAATTTGTTTGTGTGCCAAAAAAGAATAAGGGCTAGAGAAATCAAAATAAAACTCAAAGGTTTTAATCATATAAAGTTATTTTTTTTGCAAAAAATATTCTGATAAACCAATAAATGACTAAACCTACAGGACCGCTAAAATAAACTGCAACCAAACATAACCCAGTGAGAAATTTTGGAATATTGTATTTTAT
>CACKTW010000003.1 GCA_902603215.1 uncultured Pelagibacteraceae bacterium | reverse complement strand
CCATTATAAGCAGCTATTTCTGGCACCAATGATAATTGGGTCATGCCTGGCTGTGTATTAACTTCTAATAAATAAAATTTCTTTTTGTAATATCTAAAATCGGATCTTGTAATTCCTTTGCATTTAAGAGCTTTGTGAGCCTTAACTGCCAAACTTAAGACTTCATTATATTTTTTTGAACCTATTGGAGCTGGCATTATATGTAACGTTTTAGCTTTTTTTGAATATTTTGCAAAATAATCATAAAATTTTCTTTTAGGTCTAAGCTCAATTGCTCCCAAAGGTTTTTCATTCGCTACGGCAACCTGGATTTCTCTTCCTGGAATATATTCTTCAACTAATATTTGATCATAATTTTTAAGTTTATTTAAATTCTTTTTTAAGTTTTTTTTGGAACATATATATACTCCAAGACTTGAGCCTTCATTTATGGGTTTAATAACAATTGGAAATTTAAGATTTTTCTTTTTAAGAAAAATACTAATATTTGTTTTTTTTCTATAATCATAAATAAAATATTTTGGTGTATTAATTTTTTTTTTAATAAAAATTTGTTTTGATATATGTTTATCAATCGCAACACTTGATGCAAAAACTCCTGAATGAGTATATTTTATTTTTTCGAGTTCTAAAATGCTCTGAACAAAACCGTCTTCTCCAAATCGACCGTGCAATGCATTAAACACTATATTGGGTTTAATCTTTCTAAGCTCTGTAATAAAATTACCTTTGGGATCCAAACTAACAACTTTATATTTTTTGTTTTTCAAAGCTTTGATGCAAGCTTTTCCTGTTAAAATACTAATCTCTCTCTCACCAGACAAACCTCCCATTAAAACTAAAATTTTATTTTTCAATTTTTTTCTCCAATGATTTGGAGTTCTAAATCTAATTTAATCCCAGTTTTTTTGATAACTTTTTCTTTAACCTTTTCAATTAAAAGCTCCATATCCAACGAAGTGGCCGTGCCATCGTTAACAAAAAAATTAAAATGTTTATCTGAAATATATGCTCCTCCTACTTTCATTTTATTGCAATCAGATTCTTTTATCAATTCCCATACTTTTTTTGTAGTTTGTTCAAGTGGATTTTTAAATGTACTGCCACAAGTTTTTATTTGGGAAGGTTGAGACTTTTTCTTTGATTCAATAAAATTTTCTATTTTTTTCTGAATGGTTATTTTATCATTTTGCATACCTCTGAATGTGGCGCTTAAAAAAATTAGATCATCTGGTAAATTTGATCCTCTATAATGAAATTTAATATCTTTTGACATTAGGAGTTTAACATTACCCTTATAATCTATTGATTGAATTGAAATCAAACATTTGGATACATCAAATTGATAACATCCTGAATTCATTCTTATAGCTCCTCCAACAGATCCTGGAATGCAAGAAAAAAATTCAAATCCTCCAATTGAATTTTCTAATGCAAAATCAGATAATTTTTTATCTAAAACAGACGCCCCTGAAACAATAGTTCCATTATCAAGCTTAGATAGGTGAGAAAAATTCTTCCCTAGCTTAATAATGACACCATTAAATCCACCATCTCTTACAAGTATATTTGATCCGGCTCCAATAACTTTAATGGGCAAATTACTTGAAAATTCTTTTAAAAATAAAACAAGATCATTTAAATTGTCAGGTTTAAAAAAAACTTTTGCCGAACCTCCTAAATTAAACCAGTTTAATTTTTTTAGATTATAATCAAATAGAATCTTGCTAGAGATTTTTTTTGAAATTTTTTCTATTTTTTCTTCTACTGTCATATTCTCTTTGATATATTTCTAATCCATTCTGAGATACTTCCGGCGCCCATACATATAACTAGCTCGTTATCATATAAATTCTTTTTAAAATATTTTAATAAATCTTTTTCTGAATTTATCATTATAACTAAAGTTTTTGAATTTTTAGCAATCAATTTTCCAAAAGAATCAGAATTGAAGGATGAATCTTTTTTTTCACCAGCCGGATATACGGGGCATAAAACTACCACATCGCTTTTCTTAAATGCGTTTGAAAATTCTTTTTTTAATAGCTTAACTCGAGAAAATCTATGAGGCTGAAAAACAGATATTATTTTTCTTTTTTGATAAACGTTTTTAACCCCTTCTAAAAGAGCATTTATTTCCGTTGGATGGTGAGCATAATCATCATAAAAATCATTGCCATTAAATCTAAATATCCTGTTAAATCTTCTTTGTACTCCTTTAAAATTTTTTAGACTTTTTTTAATAATATCAATGTTAATTCCTAAACTTAATGCAACAGCAACAGCTGCTGTACAATTTTTTATATTATGATCTCCTAGTAGAGGTGTTCTTAGATTGCTAATATATTTTAATTTATTTGAAATTAAATTAATTTTTAAATCAAATTTTGATCCATAAGTTGATCTTTGAACTCTACAAATATGAAAGTTTGATTTTTTATTAAACCCATATGTTAAATAATTTTTTGTTTTCAAATTTTTGATTAAAATCTTATTGTAAAAATCATCTAAACAAATAATAGATTTTCCAAAAGATGGTGTTTTTTCTACAAATTTAAGAAAGGATTTTTGCAAAACATCAAAGCTTTTATAATAATCTAAATGCTCTTTATCAATATTCGTAACAACCGAATAAGTTGGTGAAATCTTTAAAAAACTTCCATCAGATTCGTCTGATTCTAAAACGCTCCAATCACCTTTTCCAAGTTTTGCGGTATTATTTATAAGATTTATTACTCCACCATTAATGACTGTTGGGTCTATTTTAGCTGCAATTAAAATATTTGAAATCAATGAAGTGGTTGTAGTTTTTCCATGTGCTCCTGAAACTACAATATTTTTTTTTAAAGAAACAATATGGGCTAACATTTCGCCACGCTTAAATATTGGTAATTTTTTTTTTTTAGAAATTAAATATTCTAAATTATTTTTTTTGATTGCAGAAGAAATTACAACACATGTTGCTTTATAAATATTTTTTTTTTTGTGTCCTAGATAAATTTTTATACCAGATTTTTTTAATCTATCGATGCTTTTATTTTTAGTTTTATCACTACCTTGAATTTTAAAACCCATGTTATACATAATTTGAGCTAAGCCACTCATGCCTATTCCGCCAATTCCAATAAAATGAATAGTTTCGTTACTTGCTATTTGAATTTTCATTAAATATTTTTTCTATTTCTTTTTTTATACTAGGTAAAACTTGATCACTTTGATTTTTAAAAATATTATTTTTTTCAAAATTTGAATCATTATTAAGCATTTTGATTAACAAATCATTAAGACTTTCTAAATTTAAATCTTTTTGTTTTAATAAATTACAAAAACCTTCTTTTTCATAAAAAAGTGCATTTTCATATTGATGATTGTCTGTCGCATAAGGATACGGTATTGCAATAAAAGGGATTTTTAAATATGCAAGCTCTCCAAGAGTTGAAGCTCCACATCTTGAAATAGCTAAATCAGATTTCGACATGAATTCTAAAATGTTTTTATTAAAACTAAAAACATGATTATCAATATCATGTTGATTATAAAAATTTTCCAATTTTTCAACATGTTCCGACATTGCCTGATGTATTATCTTTATTTTATAATTTTTTTTTTTCAGTGCATAAATTGCTTTTGGTATTATATCTGCAAAAATAAAAGCGCCTTGGCTACCACCTAAAATAATTATTGTTTTGGTATCACTTAATTTTTTTTTTTCGTTAGAATAATATTTTTTTATTTCTTCTCTTACTAAATTTCCAATAACAACAGATTTTTTTTTATATTTTTCATTAAAATTTATAATATTATTTGAGTTTAAAAAAATTTTTTCACATAATATTAATAGAATTTTATTAGTTTTGCCAAGAACAAGATTTTGTTCATAAATCAAAACTTTAATTCCAACCATTTTTGCTGCTAAACAAAATGGAAAAGATAAATATCCACCTAAACCAAAAATAATATCTGGTTTTTCTTTAAATAAAATTTGAAATGAAATTATAAAAGAAAATATTAATTTAATAATAGAAAAAAACTTTTTTTTTAAACCTTTCTCAAATGGTGAACTTACGTTTAGTATTTTAAAAAAATTAAAATTTTTATCCAAAAATCTACTGCCTCTTTTATCTGTAATAAAAAAAACATTAAATTCATTTTTTTGAAAATAATTAAGCAAACTCAATGCTGGAATAATATGTCCTCCAGTGCCTCCGGCACAAAAAACAATTTTTTTTTTCATAAATTATTATTTAGATTAGGTTTGTGTTTTGTAAAATTTAAAATTAGTCCTGAAATAATTGAGATACCTATTATTGAAGATCCTCCATAACTCAAAAAAGGAAGGGTCATGCCTGTAGTTGGAAAAAGTCTTATATTTACACCAACGTGAATAAAAGTTTGAATCAATAATAAAGATACCAATCCAACCAAAACGAGTTTGATATATTCATCTCTTTCGTTTTGTAATTTGTAAAGCACTTTATAAGATAATAATAAAAACATTATAATTAAAAGTAATACTAATAATGCTCCATACTCTTCTGAAATTACGGCAATAATATAGTCGGTGTGTGCTTCGGGAACCAAATCTTTCAAAATTCCTTCACCCAAACCTCTGCCGGTAAATCCCCCACTTATGATTGCTTCTAAAGCTTTTTCAGATTGATAGTTATCGCCTTGAGCAGGATCTATAAAAGATTTTAATCTTAAAACAATATATCCAAATTTATAAGGAAATAAAAAAATTATAAAAAAAAGACAAAATAAACAAATAATCAAAAAAATAATCAAAAAAACTAAATTAAATCCTGATACGTAAATCATAATTAGCCAAGAAGAAAAAAGCAAAACTGATTGTCCTAAATCTGGTTGCAAAACTAATAAAAATAATATGGAAGATAATATTATAAAAGATAAAAAATATTTTTTATAAATATTATATTCTGTTTCTAAAGAAATAATCTTTGCACAAATAATTATAAAAAAAGGTTTCACAAGTTCAATTGGCTGAAATCTTGGTAAAAAAAATAAATCAAGCCATCTTTTTGAACCTTTGATTTCAGTACCTATAAATGGAATAAGTAATAAAAACAAAAAAGAAAAGATAAAAAGCAAAGGAAAATATTTTTTAATAAATTTTTGTTCTGATAAGGATATAAAAAATATTATTAAAAAACCAAGAAAAACAAAAATTGTATGTTTTTTCAAAAAAAAATAACTTTCTTTATTTAATTTATCACCCACTACGGAAGAAGTAGAAGAAAAAGAAAAAAATATTCCCAATAAAAATAATAGGAGTATTAAGAATAATATTGTTTTATCAATATTCCTAAACCAACTGGCTACAAGGCTTTTATTTTCTCTAGAAAAATCAAACATTAATAAGAGCTTTTTTATAAAGTTTAACCACTTTTTTAAATCTATCTCCTCTTTCTTCAAAGTTTTTAAATTGATCAAATGAAGCAGCTGCTGGGCTTAATAGAATTGTAAACTTTTCTTTAGTATTTTTTTTTGCAAATTTTAAATCTTTTTTAATTCCCAATATTGCATTTTTTAAATCTTTTGAAATTTCAAATTTTGTTTGATTTTTTAACTTTTTTTTAAAAAAAATTATTTTTTTTCCTACTATGTATGTCTTAATTAGATTTTTTTTAACATTTTTCAAAAAAAATTGATCATCTTTTTTTGGAAGACCACCCACTATCCAAAAAATGTTTTTATATGTTTTCAAAGATTGTAAAGTTGCGCTGAATGAAGTGGCTTTTGAATCGTTAATACATTTTAAATTTTTACTTTCAAAAACCTGTTCTTGTCTATGATTCAAGCCTTTGAAATAATTTAAAGATTTTAAAATTATTGATTTTTTAATTTTATATTTGTTAGCAATTTCTATTGTGAAAGACATGTTTTCAAGATTATTTTTGGATAACAAATATGGGTTTTTAATCTTTTTGAGAATTCTATTTAATCTATTTTGATTAACTTGATTAGCTTTTGATTTAAATTTTAAATTTTTAAAATTTTTTAAAATTTTTTTTGTAATTTTATTTTTTGAATTTAGATAGGCACAATCTTTCGGAAATTGAAATTTAAAAATTTTTAACTTTGCATTTATATATTTTTTAAAATTATCATGTCTATCTAAATGATCTGGAAATATATTTAAAATAGCTGAATGATTTGATCTAAAATACTTCGTATATTCAAGCTGATAAGAAGAAAGCTCTATTATAAATAAAGTTTTTTTATTAAATTTTTTAAGAGATAAAAATGGTCTTCCTATATTTCCAACAAGTTCTACATTAAATCCAGCATTTTTAAATACTTCTTCAAGCAATTTGCATGTTGTTGATTTGCCGTTTGTGCCGGTAATTGAAATAATTTCATTTTTATTATTAAAATGATAAAAAATATCTAAATCTGTAATTATTTTATTTTTATTTTTGTTTAAAAAATTTTTTAACAAACAGTCTTTTACGTTTATTCCTGGACTAATTACAATGTAATCAAAGTCAAATTTTTTTAATTCTTTTAAATCTTTTAAATAAAACCTTTTATTTACTCTATTTTTTTGAAAACTATCATCATCCCAACAGATAATTTTTGTATTTATCTTTCTTAAAAAATCGAATGTAGCCAAACCACTTTTGCCAAGACCATAAATAAAAAATTTCTTATTAGAAAATTTTGAATTTAAATTTAGCATTATCTTAATTTAAGAGTTGCTAATCCAATCAAAGCTAAAATTATTGAAATAATCCAAAATCTAATAACAACAGTAGATTCGGCCCAACCTTTTTTCTCAAAATGATGATGGATTGGTGCCATTCTAAAAACTCTCTTGCCTGTTAATTTAAAAGAAATTACTTGAATAATAACTGATGCTGTCTCTAAAACAAACAGGCCTCCTATAATTCCAAGAACTATTTCGTGTTTAGATAAAATTCCTATAGCTCCCAAAGAACTACCTAATGATAAAGAACCCGTATCACCCATAAAAATTTTTGCAGGAGGAGCGTTGAACCACAAAAAACCAAGGCAAGCTCCAACAATTGAACCACAAAATATTGAAATTTCACCCAGGTTTTTAATATATGGTATTTGCAAATAGTCAGAAAAAATAATATTGCCAGCAACATAACAAATAAAAGCGAAAGATGTTGCAACTAATATTACAGGAACAGTTGCCAGCCCATCTAATCCATCTGTCAAATTTACAGCATTAGAAGAGCCAACAATTATAAATATATAAAATGGAATAAAAAAGATTCCTAAATTTAAAATCAAATTTTTAAAAAAAGGAAAATATAAATTTTCTAAATGTTCGTGGGAAGAAAATTGATTTAAAAAAAGTATTGCTATTAAAGCCAAAATTATTTGTAATAAAAATTTTTTACTTGGTGACATTCCGGAAGAATTTTCGCTTTTTATTTTTAAAAAATCATCTATGGCACCTAAAATACCAAAACTACTTGAGACAATAATTAAAAACCAAATAAAAATATTATTTAAATCTGACCAAAGTAAAGTACTTGATAAAATACCAATAAGAATTAACAAACCCCCCATTGTTGGAGTTCCAACTTTTTTGATTATATGCTCAGCCGGTCCATCATCTCTAATTGGATCTGAAATATTTTTTTTTGAAAAATATTTAATAAATGGACCCCCAATAATCAAAACGATAGACATTGAGGTAACTAGAGACAATCCAGTTCTAAATGTTAAATATCTAAACACATTTAAAAAAGAATAATCTTCAACTAAACTAATTAATAAATTAAAAAGCATTTTTTCTTATTTTTCTAACAAATTTATTTAACCCAGTAGCATTTGAGCCTTTAATCATAATTAAATCATTATTATTAATATAGTGGTAAAAAATATTTTTCATATCAGAAATATTTTTTAAAATTCTTCCTTTTTTCTCTTCTTTTAATAATTTATATGTGTTCCTAATGTGTTTACCAATCACAAAAGTCTTATCGATGTTGCTGTTATTTATATATTTGGCTAAATTTTTATGGAAAAAATTTGTTTTTTTTCCTAATTCAAGCATATCTCCTAAAAAAATTATTTTTCTTCTATTTTTCTTTCTTATCCTGTTGAATCTAAAAATTGCTAGTTTCATAGAATTTGGATTTGCATTATAACTTTCATCTATTAAATAAAATCTTTTACCAAAAATTGAAGCTTTGCTAAAATCTCCTCTGCCTTCTGGAATTTTAAAATCATAAAATAAGTTTCTTTTACCTGATATATTTAGATTCAAAGTAAACAATATTAAGCATGAACATAAAATATTTTGAATATAGGCAGAATCATTTTGACTAACTATAAATGAATATCTTCTTTTATTATATAATATCCTAATTAAGTAATGTTTTTTTATTTTTTTAATTGATTTTAAGCAAAGGTCAGCTTTTTTATTCAGGCCAAAAGATTTGATGTTTATTTTTTTTTCTTCTGCTTTTTTAGATATAAGATTAAAAAACTGATCATCTCTGTTTAGTATTAAAAAACCATTTGGCATAATATTGTTAATAATTTCAGATTTTGCTTTTGCAATTCCTTCCAAATTTTTAAAATTTTCTGAATGTGCTTGTGAAATATTTGTTATAATTCCTAAATTTGGTTTTAATATTTTTGAAAGTTTTTCAATTTCACCCTTCTTACTCATGCCTAGTTCAAAAACACCATATAAATTATAAAATTTTAGATTTGATAAACTTAATGGCAATCCATAATGATTATTATATGAGTTTTTAGAAAAAGCAGTGCTTCCAAACTTTTGCAGAACAAAACTTGTCATATTTTTTAATGTGGTTTTTCCAGAACTTCCAGTAATTCCAATTATTTTTGATTCAGTTTTTTCTCTTACAATTTTAGCAAAATTATTTAATGTTTTGAAAGTATCCTTTACATAGATTAGTTTTTTTGGACTTACTTTATTGATTTTTTTCTGAACAACATTTTTAACAGCGCCATTAGATATAGCTTCTGGAACAAAATTATGACCGTCTTTAAATTTTCCTTTTATAGCAAAAAAAATTGATTTTTTGGCTTTTTCTTTTGAGTTGATTGAGACAGTATCAAAATTAAATTTTTTATCTTTTTTAAAAACTAAAGAATTTATACTTGAACACCAAGAACTTTGGACATTTATTTTAAATTTTTTGAGAAACTTTTTTATTTCAACTTCATCAGAAAAAGCAAATTTTTTAGAACCAAAATCTTGATACTGTTCATGCCCCTTTCCTGCAACTAATAAAATTTCATTATAATTTAGTTCTTTAATTCCTTTTTGGATTGCTAACTTTCTACTTGAAATTTCTTGAAATTTTTTTTTAATTCCTTTTATTATTTCTTTCCTAATTATTTTTGGATTCTCGTGTCTTGGGTTGTCATCTGTAACATAAATTTTATTACAATATTTGCTAGCAATATATCCCATTTTAGATCTTTTTCCTTTGTCTCGATCTCCTCCGCATCCAAAGACGATAGAAATATTTTTTCCATAAGATTTTAGATTTTTTAAAACATGATCTAATGCATCGGGAGTATGGGCAAAATCAGTAAATATTTTTGAATGATTTTTAAGTTTTTTTATACATTCAAGTCTACCTTTTGGTGTTTTAATAAATGCTGTTTTTTGAAGAGATTTATTTAGACTAAGCCCACATTTTTCCGCTGCTAAAATCGCAAGAAGTAAATTTTTAATTTGAAATTCAGCAACTAATGAAGTCAAAAATTTATATATCTTTTTTTTATATAAAAATCTTACTTCCTGAAGATCGTTTATCGATTTAATGCTAAGCAGTTTTAAACTGCTATTTTTATTTCCAATTGTAAAAAGATTAACTTTTTTATTTAAAACAATTTTTTTTAACCTTTTAAAAAAAGAATTTGATTCATCTGTCAAACAAAAACTATTTTTTGTAAGTAAATTTTTAAATAAATATAGTTTTGAATTTAAATATTTCTTGCTACTTTTATGATAATCTAGGTGATCTCGGCTAAAATTAGTAAAAATAGCTCCCTTAAATCTAATATAATCAAGTCTTTTTTGGTCTAATCCATGGCTAGATGCTTCTAAAATAACTTTATCAATTTTTTTTTTTTTGAGCTCTGAAAGAGTTTTATTTAAAGTCAAAGGATCAGAAGTAGTTAATTGTGTTTTTTTAATTTTTGAATTTGTTTCTATTCCTAATGTGCCTATCGAAGCTACTTTTATATTGTTTAATTTAAATAATTGAAAAAAAAAATTTGCAACTGATGTTTTTCCATTTGTGCCGGTTACTGCAACTATGCATGATGGTTTTTTTTTATAAAAATAAGAACTAGCTTCTGCTAACTTAGATCTTGTGTTTTTAACTCTAATGATGGGAATATTTGAATTTTTTAAGTTTATTTTTTTTTCAGAAAAAATTGCTGATACTCTTTTTTTAACGACATCATTGATAAAATTATTACCAGAGGTTTTACTACCTTTTATTGAAAAAAATATGTCATTCTTTTTTGCATTTCTGCTATCAAAACTAATATTTTTAAAAAAAATTTTTTGATATTTTTTATTTGAAAATTTAAAAAGATTTCCTAAATACATCTAAAAGTTACTTGCAACTTGCAAAGTATTTATGGCTAAAATTGGACCAATTTTTCTTATAATTTTGCCAGCTACCTCAACCGTATTCCAGCCAGATGTGCTTCGCCATTCCCCTGTATGTTTTGTTCCGTTTGGATTAGAATAAACATAATTTGGTGCTGGCTTAGGTTCGTCGAGCATAACCAAAAGCAAATACTTGGGTTTAACCATTGGAAACAGAGAAACAAATGTATTTCTTTTCTTATTCCGGTCATAAACACCATTGATTGATTTGTATGCGGTTCCTGTCTTTCCACCAATATCATAACCAGAAATATTAGCAAAATTTGCTGTACCTGCATCTTCGGAAACTACTTTCCTCAAAATTTGATTAATAATATCACTTGTATTGGAAGAAATTATTTTCTCATTTTTTTCATTTAAAGAATTTTTGTCTTTTATAATTGTTGGATTTATTTTAAAACCCCCGTTTCCTATAATTGCATATGCTTTCGCTAGCTGTAAAAGCGTTGTTGTAATCCCATGACCATATGATGAAGTGGCAAGTTTGCATTTTCCCCAATTAAATTTTAATGGAGTTCCGACTTCATCTAATTCAAAATCAATCTTATTAAATAGTTCGATTGAATGAAGAAAATTTTTATAACTTTCAAGACCTACTTTTTGGGCTATTCTAATAGCGCCAATATTTGATGATACAATTAAGATTTGTTCTGAAGTTAAATCTTTTGGCAATTTGTCATGTTCTTTTATTATATATTTTCCACACCTTATTTGGTTTTTCAAATCTCTAAATTTTGTATCATATTCGATTACTTTTTTTTCTAGACCCGCTACTAAAGCAAATGTTTTAAAAACAGATCCCAATTCATATACGCCCATTGTTACTTTGTTTAAATATTTTGGGTCATCCAAATTTATCCTTTTGTTTAAATCAGAATCAGGCAATGAAACTAGTGATAAAATTTCTCCATTATTAACATTCATTAGCAATGCTGCACTACCCACTGTTTTAAATATTTTGTTTGATTCCATCAGTTCTTCTCTAATTAAAAATTGCAAATTAGAATCTAGTGAAAGAACCAAAGAATTATTAGAATCTTTTAATATTTGGTTGAAAGATTTTTCTAAACCAGAAATACCTTCGCCTTTATCATTTGTTTGACCTAAAACATGACTGAAAAGAGATTTTTGGGGGTATATTCTAGTTTCATAAACTTCTGATAAATCAATTGATTTTTCTCCTAGATTCCAAAATTTTTCTCTTTCTAAGGGACTGATTTTCTTTTTTAAATAAAAAAATTTTCCTTTTTCTAAATTTTCTTTTATTTCAGGGATATTAAGCTCTGGAAAATTAATCGTTAAATTAATTAAAAGTTTTTTTTTATCTTTAACCAAATCAGGTCTAACGGCAACGTTATAAGCTTCTGTATTTTTTGCAAGAATTACATTGTTCCTGTCTAATATATCTTGTCTTTTTACAACTTTCTCACCCGAATATTTGTTTAAAAAATAATTTTCTTCTTTTATTAAACTTAAATAAACAATTTTAAAACTATAAATTGTTGCAAAAAACAAAAAAATGAAAAAAACTAAAGAAAGTCTTTTAATGGAAAAATTAAGATTTTTTGATTTAGTATTATAATTTTTAATTTCATAGTCTTCAAAATAAAAACTTTTTTGATTTTTCGTTATTTTTTTGTTTTTTTTTATCATATCAATTTTTTTCAATATTCTTAGTAATCTTATTAAACTCTCTATCTTCAAATAAATCCTTGGAATTTAGAATATTAATTTGATCATTTTTATAAAATGAAAAATTATCTCCTAAATAATCTTGAGTCATATTTACTATTTGCTCTGGACTTGAAAGATATTCAAACTCAATGGAAGCTTCTGACAATTTCAAATCTAAATAATTTATTTCTCTATCAATAATTCTAATTTTTTTTTCTACTTCTCTAGTTTTATTTTTAATTAAAGAGGTAAAAAATAGTCCACAAATTAATATGATAAATAAATAAAATTTATTCATAAATTGAATTCCATATTTTCTAGATTTAAATAATTTTCAAATTTTTTAATTAGATCGTTTGGATAAAAAAAATCTTTTTCATTTCTAATTGCGTATCTCAATTTTGCTGATCTTGAAGCTGGATTCTTTTCAATTTCTTCATCCGAAGGCAAAATTGGTTTTTTATTTGTAAAATCAAATAAACGTTTATCCTTTTGTTCTATCTTTGGAAGATATCTTGAAGGATTTTTCTTAATCTCAGAATAATTTTTAAAAAAAAATTTAACTATTTTGTCTTCTAATGAGTGGAATGTCACAACCGCTAAAATATTTCCTGGATTTAAAATTTTTGTAGCTTCTATTAGTCCTTTTACTAATTCATTAATTTCTTTATTAACAAAAATTCTTATGGCCTGAAAAGATTTTGTTGCTACATTTTTTTTGAATTTTTGTGGATTCTTTTTTATTTTTTTAATTATATAAACCAAATCTTCTGTGTTTAATAATTTTTTTTCTCTTGCTTTAACTACTTGAAAAGCAATTTTTTTATGATCCTTTTCTTCTCCAAGATATTTTAAAATCTTTCCAATTTCATGTTGACCCAAAGAATTAATAACATCATTTGCACTATATTTATTAAAACCCATTCTCATATCCAGGCTCCCTCTAGAATCAAAAGAAAATCCTCTTTCTAAATCCTTAATCTGCATAAGTGAAAAACCAAGATCAAAAATTATGGCTTTTAGATTTTTTGTTTTTTTTACTTTAGATGAAATATTGCTAAAAGGCTGATTGAAAAATTGAAATTTTTCTCCATAAATTTTTTCGATTTCTGATGCAAAAGGTTTAACATTTTTATCTCTATCAAATGCGATAACGCTAGATTTTGGATGTTTTAATATCTCTTTTGAATATCCGCCTGAGCCAAATGTGCAGTCAATAAATGTGCCACCATGTTGAGGGGTTATAATGCTTAGAATTTGATCTAGCATCACTGGAAAATGATTTACTTTTTCCAATGACATGGTGGCATTCATTATAAATATCTATTTTATCATTCATTAATTTTTTTGTTTTCTTAAAAAAGCTGGAATTTCGTAATCTTCTTCTTCTTCTTCTTCTTCTGATTGTGGTATCAATTCCTCGGTTTCACTTTCAACTTTTGATTCTGAATTTTCGCCTAAAGGGTTTGCCTCACCATCATCAGTAAATAACTGTGGCGTAAACTCATCTTCGTTATTTAGAAGATCGTTTTCTATTTTTTCTATTTTTTCTATTTCTATGTGTTCCAAGTTTTCTTCACTATTGTTTTCTTGATTATTTTCCATATAGCCAAGGTTTTCTGAAGAAATATTATCAAGATTTTCTGAGGAAACCCTGTTGGTTTCTCTTTGATCAACAGTTACTTCTTTTTCTTGAGTTAGATTTAATGTTGTTTCGTTATCTAACTTAAGTGCTGTTGCTCCTTGAGTATAATTCGCTCCGTTATTTAAAGAAGTTTGTTGAGATAATGAAGCATCATTAGTTGAAGATCCTGAGTAGCCAGGATTTCTACTATGAATTCTGTGAATCATGCTTACCACTGGTCGTCTGATAGCTTCTTGCCCATCCAATGATGTTGCAACAACAGACACTCTCATTTTTCCTTCTAAAGCGCTGTCTGTAATAGCTCCAATTATTAATTCCGCTTGTGGATCAACTTCTGCTCTAATAGCATTAACTGCTTCATCAACTTCAAAAAGCGTTAGATCTTTTCCTCCAGTTATATTTACTAAAAGACCTTTTGCACCTCTTAAAGAATATTCGTCTATTAAAGGATTGTTTAAAGCTAATTCGGTAGCTTTTTTTGCTCTACCTTCTCCTTCTGCTTGGCCTGTTCCCATCATTGCTTTACCCATTCCGCTCATAACACTTTCAACGTCAGCAAAATCTAAATTGATAAGACCAGGTCTAACCATTAAATCAGTTACACTCTGAACTCCATGTTGAAGTACATTGTTTGACAAATGAAAAGATTCCTCAAATGTTGTTTTTTCATTTGCTATTTTAAATAAATTTTGATTTGGAATTACAATCATTGTGTCTACATGTTTTTTAAGTTCTTCAAGACCTACATGGGCTCTTTGCATTCTGCTTGGGCCCTCATATAAAAAAGGTAATGTTATAACACCAACTGTTAAAATATTTAATTCCTTTGCTGCTTTAGCTATTATATGCGCTGCGCCTGTTCCGGTTCCGCCCCCCATTCCTGCTGTAATAAAACACATATTGGCACCTTGAATTAAATTTATTATATCGTTCAAAGATTCATTTGCGGCTGCCTGACCTACATCTAATCTCGCACCAGCTCCTAATCCTCCTGTTAAATTCATTCCTAACTGTATCTTCCCTTTGGCCTTATTCACTCTTAAATCTTGTGCATCGGTGTTAACAGCAACAAACTCAACACCTTGTAATCCTGCCTCAATCATTCCATTAATTGCGTTTCCGCCTGCTCCACCAACTCCCAAAACTAATATTCTTGGTTTTAATTCTCTTAACTCTGGCGCTCCTACATTTATTGTCATTTCCCCTCCTTATTAAATTGATTTTCCCATTTAAGACTTGCTCTATTCAAGTTTGCTTTTTTTCTAGCTTGAATTCTAAATTTTTCATAAGAACTTGGTTCCCAAATTTGAAAAATTTTACCCTGCCCAACAAAAAGCATTTTTGATTTTATTTTTGCATGTTTTAAAAGTTTTTCAGGAATGGAAATTCTGCCTTCGCTATCAAAATTCAGATTTGTGCTTTCAGCCAAAACTGATGTTGCAAAGATATCTCTTTTTTCATCAAAAGGATTAAGAGCATCAATAGTGTCAGATAATTTTTCTATTCTATTTTGTGCGCAAGCCTCTAATGAAGAATTGTTAAAAGAAGGATAACAAATAATTCCACTATAACCTAAGCTTGACAAATATGATCTGAAACTAGCAGGCACAGATACCCGTCCTTTCTTGTCTAGTCTGTTTTCGTGCGTTGATAAAAACATAAATATTCAATTCAAAAATAAATCTAAAAAAACCTTTAAATTTCATCATTTTATTTTCTTACATAATCCCATTTGGGAATATATGGGAATATATGGGTTTTCAACTTATACGTCAATACCCTAAAAATAGCTTAAATTTAGCTATAATCAGGTAAATTTCAAAATTACATACTCAAGTTATGAGGAGCAAAAATAGAGCTTGAGATGCTTATGTTTTAGGTTGAAAAAAAAGAACAGAAGCGAATCTTTGATGAATCAAAGCCAGAACATCCAAGGAAAGTTAAAAATTTACTGTGAATAACTTTTTATAAATTAAAAGCTAGATAAACTGTAAGCCGGGTTTTGTCATTAAAACATGTCATTTCTCTAGGCTAAAAGTCACCTCTTAGCTCAAGCAACCAACCCTGATGACTAACTAAAGACTGTTTTTTGTTTCAAAAGAAACGTTGTCATCTCTATTTGGTCTTGCTCCCGGTGGGGTTTTCCATGCGTTTTTTGTTACCAAAAAACCGGTGTGCTCTTACCACACCTTTTCACCCTTGCCTTGATCAGGCGGTTTATTTTCTGTGGCACTGTCCCTGGGGTCGCCCCCGCCAGAAGTTATCTGGCACCGTGTCTTTATAGAGCCCGGACTTTCCTCTTTTTTGCAAGCAAAAAAGCGACAAGTCATTTATCTAGCAAAATCAAACTATTATAAAACAAAGATTATTCAAGTTTTATTTTTGATCAAAAAAGCTAGGTTTTTTGCAATTAATAGGCACTCTTGATCAATAATTCCCGATATACTTTCTGGTCTAAATCGTCTTTGAAAAGCTTGCGTAACTCTTTTTTGATATACTGTTTTTTTTACATTATAGTTAATTTTGTAGCCTATTTTTCTAATATATTTAAAAAAAAATTTTTTTTCCCTGTTATTTATTTTATTTTTTCTTCTTTTTTTTAATTCTCTATCCTTCAATTTATGCCATAAACCCACATTAGACGAAGCTAAACTTTTCCAAGGAAATTTTTCACCGGGATCCTTCTTTCTTAGTGGAGCAACATCTGAATGTCCCACTATATTAGTTTTTGATATTTTGTATTTTTTAATTAATAGCTTTGAAATTTTTTTTAAAGAATTTATTTGTGATTTCTTAAATTTCCTGTAACCAAACTGATGACCTGGATTAGCTAATTCTATCCCAATTGAATATCTATTTAACAAATTAATATTTTTCCAATTAGACTTTCCCGCATGCCATGCTGAAAATTCATCAGGAACCAGTCTGGTAATTTTTCCACTGAAACCTATAAAATAATGGCAACTTACTTTGGATTTTGGGTTACATAGTCTTTTCAAAGATTCTATCTCTGATTGCATTCCTGTATAATGGAAAATTAAGAATTTTATCTGATTTTTTGACCTCTTTTTTTTATCAAAATTTATTGAAAATTTTTCAAAAATCATTATTTTTCAGTCTTTTTTTAGCCTAAATATTAGGATTTTATAACACATTTGTATATTGATATTGATATATTTATCTATATACAAAAGGCTAACAATTAGGAAATTGATATGAGAAAGCTTATTTGGATAACCGTATTATGCACTTTAATGTCTAGCGGCCAAGTTTTGGCAGATACTAAAAGTAATACTAATACAACGAGCGAATGTTTTGAAGGTCTAAGTCGTGCGATATTTAGTTTTAATCAAGGCTTAGACAAGGTTGCCTTTAAACCAATTGCAAAGGTTTATAGAATTCTTCCAAACCCGATAAGACAAGGAACTGGAAATGTTGTTTCAAATTTAAGTCATGTCATGACGATTCCTAACAATATTCTGCAAGGAGATTTTAAAGCAGCGGGTGTTACAACGGCAAGATTTATAATCAATACAACGGTTGGAATTTTTGGAATATTTGATCCTGCTTCTGCAATGGGATTAAATTATGAAAAAGAAGATTATGGTCAAACGCTCGCCACGTGGGGAGTTCCAAGTGGGTGTTATTTTGTAATGCCAATTATTGGACCAACAACAGTTAGGGATGCGGTGGGTTTTGCTGCAACAACAATTGGTGGAGATCCTTGGTACAATGTAACAACTGGAAACGACACGAAACATTTTAAAGATAGCGATTATTATTATACAATTGGAGCAAAAGGCATAGATTTTAGGGCAAAAAATATTGAATCTTTTGATAATTTAGAAAAAAACTCAATGGATTTATACGCCTCTTTGAAAAGTCTTTATCTTCAAAATAGAAAAAATCAAATAAACAACTCTAAAACAATTACTGAAACGCAAGACGATAGTGATTGGGATGATATAGACAACCAATAAAAAAATAAAAAATATGAAAAAAAAATTTATTTTTTTTATTAATCTAATTTTTATATTCTTTTTAATCGGAACTTTGAATCTAAAGGCTCAAGAACCAAGGTTATTTATTGAAAATATTGTCAATGAAGCACAAGTTATTTTAAAAGCAACAAACTCAAAAGAATACAAATCAGAAAATTTAGCCAAACTAGCTGTTAAAACTGTCGATATTAAAGGGATAGGAATGTACACGCTTGGATCATATAGAAAACAATTAAATGACGAACAAAAAAAGAAATATGCAGATTTATTTCAAAAATATTTTTTAAAAACTTTTGTTTCTCGATTAACAGAATACTCGGATCCCAAAATAAATGTAATTTCTACAGAAAAGAAAAACGACAAATATACAATTGTTTTTAGCCTTTTAGAAGCAACCAGTAAAAAACCAGAAGTCAAAGTTGACTGGAGAGTTTATACAAAAAATCCTGAAAAACCCTTAATAAGAGATTTAATTATTGAAGGATTAAGCTTGGCAAGAACTCAGAAAGAGGAATTTGCTTCAATCATTGAAGGTAATGATGGAGATATCAACGCCTTATTCAAAAAACTAGAAGAGTTCATTAACAGCTGATGGTGGGCCCGCCAGGATTCGAACCTGGGACCAATACATTATGAGTGTACTGCTCTAACCAGCTGAGCTACAGGCCCTTTGTTTTTTTTTACCAAAAAACTAATTATCAAGAAAGCTTTTTAATTGCTTTGATCTGCTCGGATGTTTCAATTTTCTCAAGGCTTTAGCTTCTATTTGTCTTATTCTTTCTCTTGTAACTGAAAATTGCAAACCAACTTCTTCCAATGTATGATCTGTATTCATTCCAACTCCAAATCTCATCCTTAAAACTCTTTCTTCTCTTGGTGTTAAAGTTGCTAAAATTTTAGTTGTTGCTGCACTCAAGTTTGATTTAATTGCCTGATCTAAAGGTTTCAAAGCGCTTTGGTCTTCGATGAAATCTCCAAGACTACTATCTTCTTCATCCCCAACTTTTTTTTCTAATGATACTGGTTCTTTTGATATTTTTAGAACCTTTCTTACTTTATCAAGTGGCATTCTTAATTTTTGAGCAAGTTCTTCGGGAGTTGCCTCTCTTCCATGTTCGCTTAAAATTAATCTTTGAGTTCTAACAATTTTATTAATTGTTTCAATCATGTGAACTGGTATTCTTATAGTTCTTGCCTGATCTGCTATTGAACGAGTTATGGCTTGTCTTATCCACCAAGTGGCATAAGTGGAAAATTTATAGCCTCTTCTATATTCAAACTTGTCTACCGCCTTCATCAAACCTATATTTCCTTCTTGAATTAGATCTAAAAATTGCAAACCTCTATTAGTGTATTTCTTAGCAATAGATATAACCAACCTTAAATTTGCTTCTACCATTTCTTTCTTTGCTAACCTAGATTCTTTTTCACCCTTTTGAATTCTACCTACTAATGCTTTGTAATCTCCAACAACTATACCCAATCTTTGACTTAACTCGGTCAATCTCTCTCTAATGTTAGAAAATTCTTTTTTATTTTTCTGAAAAAAATTTTTCCAAACTTTATTATCATTTAAAAAATTAATTAAGTTTGGATTAATTTCATTTCCAAGGTAAAACTTAACAAATTCTTGTCTTGGAATATTATTTTCTTGAGCTAACCTCAAAAGGATTCCTTCAAGCGATAAAATCTTTTTACTTTCAGCATAGTGCATTTCAACAAGTTCGTCGAGCACGAATGGCGCTAACTGCAAACTTTTGATTCTTTCAACAATGTCTTTAATTATTCTTTTTGAACTTTTTTCTTTAATGGGGGAAAATTTTTTTGAATTTATTACAAAATCTAATTTTTCCTTTTGATAGTTTAATAATTTATTATAATTTTTAGATAAATTGCTAATTGTTTTTAACACCTTAGGTTTAATTTCGGTCTCCATCGCAGCTAAGGAAACATTAAATTCATCGTCCTCATTATTATTAGTTTCTTCTGATGCATTTTGATTATTTTCTTTTTCTTCATTTTTGTTGATGGTTTTTTTATCTTTTTTTGTTTCTTTTTTATTATCTTGTTTATTATCTTGTGCTTCTAACTTTTCATCATCATAGTTTGTATCTATATCAATAATTTCTCTAACTAAAATTTCGTCTTTTTGAAGTTTTTGATCCCACTCAAAAATTTTTCTTCCTGTTATAGGACTTTCTGATAATGCGTTAAGCATCACATTTTTTCCAGCTTCTATACGTTTCGCTATTGCAATTTCCCCTTCTCTTGATAAGAGTTCTACTCCTCCCATCTCTCTTAGATACATTCTAATAGGATCATCACTCTTATCTCCAGTTTTACTTTCTTCTGATGAAGAGTTGTCTCTTTTCTTTAAACTTTTATAATCTGATTTATTTGCTACCAAAGAAATTTTGCTATCTAGGATATGTAAAAATGCTTGCTCTAAATTTTGTGGAGTTGAGTTTCTTTTTCCAAGAGATTTAATTAGTTCATCGTTGGTTATAAAACCACGATGAATACCTCTGCCCATCAATCTAGCAAATGATTTTGTAATTATTTTTTCCACAATCTTTATGATGCCCCTAGAGATATATAGCCATTAAATCAAAAAAATCTATTATTATTTTAGCTATTATTAGCTAATTTTTTAAGATCAATTAACTCTTTATAGGTTTTATCGTTCATATCTTTTATTAATTTGTTTTCCAGAATTTTTATTTTATTACTAATTTCAAATTTGCTTAAATCATTTGCCATTTCGTCATATAATGACAATATTTGATTTTCATCTTGTGTTTTTTTAATTATATATTTTACGGCTGACATTTGATTAATATTATTTATGAATTCTATATATTTTGTTCCTTTAAATTTTTCCTTAAAACTTTCATTATCAAAAATTTCTTTTGAAGAAATTTTTTCAATTAACGCATTTAAAAAATCCTTACTTGTTTGAGAATATAGGTTTAGTTCGGATAATAGTTCTATTTTTTTTTGAAATATATGAAGATGATTTATAATTAAATGAAATATTGAAAATTCTTTAATTTCAAATGTTTCATAATTTTTTTTCTTTAAAAATATTTTTTTTGTTAAATCTAATGGCTGATGTTGTGCCCCACTCTGTTTTTTAAAGTAATTTCTTTTTTCATTTGAAAATGGAGTTAAAAATGAAAGTTTTTTTAAAAAAAATTCCAATGTATATTTTTTGGTAGTTTCATCTAAAATTTTATTTGATAAGTTTTTTAGATTCTTTTCTAATTCGGCAACAGATTGTGGTTCATTTGTTCTAGTATTTTTGAAGTGATAATTCCAAATAAAATCATATATGGAAATCTTTTTTTCTGAATAAGAAATAAAACCTTCTTTACCATTTTTGTGAATAAAAGTGTCAGGATCATCATTATTAGGCAAAAAAAGAAATGAAATGTTTTGATTTGGTTTTGTTAAACTAATTAATCTTTCTGCGGCACGAACGGCAGCACCAACGCCTCCTGTGTCACCATCAAAACATATAATAACATGACTATAAAATCGCCAAATTGATTGAATTTGATTTTCTGTCAAAGCTGTACCAAGATTAGCAACAACATTTTTGATTCCAAATTTATTTAAACTTATTACATCCATATATCCTTCAACAAGAAACATCTCGTCTTTTGAAAAAGATAACTGTCTAGCTTTATCTAAATTAAATAAAAAATTTCCTTTCTTAAAAAACAAAGTTTCAGGAGAATTTATATATTTAGCTAATTTTTTTTCTGAAATTGCTCTTCCGCCAAAAGCTATTGTGGATCCACTCAATCCATTTATTGGAAAAAGTATTCTATCTCTAAATCTTTCAACATATTTGTTATTCTTTTCATCCAAATAAAAAAGTCCGGAAAGCATAATCTCGTCTTCACTATATTCTTTTCTTAATAAACCAAAAAAATTTGGATTGTTTGGAACAAAACCAATTTTAAAATCTTCAATTTGTTTTTCTGACAAGCCTCTTTTGTTTAAGTAAGAAGTTAATTCTTTATTATTTTGATTCTTTAACTCTTTATTGTAATAAAGTTTATAACTTTCTAAAATTTTTGAGTAAATTTTCCATTTTTTATCTTTTTCTTCATCAAATTTTGTAAATTTATAAATTGGCATTCCAGCTTCTGATGCTAATTTTCTAACCGCTTCACCAAATTTAAAGTTTTGTGTTTTCATTAAAAAGTCAAATATATTTCCATGCTCTCCTGAGCTAAAACAGTGATAAAATCCTTTTTGATCGTTTACTGTAAAAGATGGTGTTTTTTCATTTTTAAAAGGAGATAATCCAACAAATTCTTTTCCTCTTTTTTTTAAATTAATTGAGCGACCAACAACTGTTGAAACTTTTAATCTTGTTTTGATTTCTTCAATATATTCTTTAGGATATTTCATTAACTTCTATCATTTTAACAAATCTTTAATGGCCGAGCCTGCTTTTGCAAAATCAATGGTATCAGAATATTTTTTCTTTAATGATCCCATTACTTTCCCAATGTCTTTGGTGCTAGCAGCACCAACAGATTTAATTGTATCCTTGCAAATTTTTAAAACTTCATCATCAGTTAGTTGTTTTGGCAAAAACGACCTTATTACCTCTGTTTCTTTTAATTCAGTTTCCAAAAGATCATTTCTGTTATTTTTTTTATATATCTCAATTGATTCGTTTCTTTGTTTAATCATTTTCTTCAAAAGTTGTTTGATATCATCATCCTGAATTCCGCTTTTATTATCATTTGTTCTGACCGCAATATCTCGATCTTTTATAGCGGCTATAACAAGCCTTAGGGTTGATATTTTAACTTTATCTCTCTCTTTGAGTGCATTTTGTAACTTGTTTTCAATTTCAGTTCTTAGAGACATGCTTTTTACAAACCTAATCTACTTAAATAAATTAATTCTTCAAAACAAAAATTAGGTTTATTTACGTATTTAATTCAATTTCTTATGTTGCGCAAAATCATGTTTTATTGTAATAACCTTTAACTCATGAGTTGTAATTGACCAAAAAACAAAAAGTAAACTCAATAAAAAATTCAAAATTTACCCCAGGCGTTTTAGTTCTTGAAAATAAGAAAGTTTTTAGAGGAATTGGTATAGGGTTTGAAGGAACGGCAACAGGTGAGATTTGCTTTAACACATCTTTAACAGGTTATCAGGAAATTATATCTGATCCATCTTATGCAGGACAAATTATAAATTTTACATTTCCTCACATTGGAAATGTTGGAACGAACAATGAGGATCATGAGTCAGATAAAATTTGGACAAAAGGTGTAATTTTTAATTCTGAAATCACTAACCCATCAAACTATAGATCGTTAAAAGATTTAGACGCATGGCTTAAAAAATATAAGATTGTTGGATTAACTGGCTTAGATACAAGAAGCTTAACCAATTTTATTAGAGATAAAGGTGCTCCCAAAGGAACCATATCCAATAATAAAACTGGTAGGTTTAATTTAAGAAAATTAATTAATTCATCCTCGAAATGGTCTGGTCTCAATGGACTAGATCTAGCAAAAATTGTTACTACTCCAAAAAAATATATTTGGAAAGGTTTTAAAACCTGGAGCAAAGAAAAAGGTTATGTGAAAAATAAAAGGAAAAATTTAAAGATAGTCGCAATTGATTATGGAATTAAAAAAAATATTTTACGATACTTTTCTAACTTCGCATGTGATGTAATTGTGGTTCCTTGCAAAATGAGCGCTGAAGAAATTTTGAAAACAAAACCTGATGGTATTTTTTTATCAAATGGTCCTGGCGATCCTGCTGCAACTGGTAAATACGCTATAAAGATTATTCAAAAACTGATAAAAGCCAACATTCCTATATTTGGTATATGTCTTGGACATCAATTGTTAGCTTTGGCACTAAAAGCAAAAACAAAAAAAATGAAATTGGGCCATAGGGGAGCAAATCATCCTGTCAAAAATTTAATCAATAATAAAGTTGAAATAACCAGTCAAAATCACGGCTTTGAAATAATTAAAAAAAGTTTACCAAAAAATGTTGAGATTACTCATAAGTCCCTATTTGATGATTGTGTTGAAGGGATTAAATTAAAAAACAAACCAATATCTTCAGTTCAGTATCACCCCGAATCAAATCCAGGGCCACAAGACAGTCATTATTTATTTAATCAATTTATTAAAGAAATAAAAAAAAATGCCAAAAAGAAAAGATATTAAAAAAATTTTAGTCGTTGGTGCTGGTCCAATAATAATTGGTCAAGCATGTGAATTTGATTACTCTGGAACACAGGCATGCAAGGCATTAAAAGATGAGGGTTACAAAGTTGTTTTAATTAATTCTAATCCAGCAACTATAATGACAGATCCTGGTGTTGCGGATAAGACATACATTGAACCAATTACAATTGATATCTTGGAAAAAATTTTAAAAAAAGAAAACCCTAATGCAATTTTACCAACAATGGGAGGACAAACAGCATTAAATTTAGCAATCAAAGCAGAAAAAGTAGGATTGTTAAAAAAATATAAGATTGAACTAATTGGCGCAAATGCAAAAGCCATCTCTAACGCTGAAGATAGAAAAAAGTTTAGAAAAAATATGAGTGATATTGGGCTAGACCTTCCAAGATCTAAGATAGTGAACAATATTAAACAAGCTCAAAAATGTTTTAAAAAAATTGGTTTGCCGGCAATTATAAGGCCGTCTTTTACTTTAGGTGGGTTAGGCGGAGGTATTGCAAGATCAAAAAAAGAATTTTTTAAAATTATTAAAGAAGGCTTGCATGCCTCTCCCGTAAATCAAGTTCTTGTTGAAGAATGTTTGGAGAAATGGAAAGAATTTGAAATGGAGGTTGTTAGAGATAAAAAAGATAACTGTATAATTGTTTGCTCAATAGAAAATGTTGATCCAATGGGTATTCATACTGGAGACTCGATTACTGTTGCGCCAGCTTTAACACTTACAGATAAAGAATACCAAGTTATGAGAAATGCATCTATTGCATGCTTAAGAAAAATTGGCGTTGAAACTGGAGGATCAAATGTTCAATTCGCAATTAACCCCAAGAATGGAAGAATGGTTATAATTGAAATGAATCCAAGAGTTTCAAGGTCATCAGCGTTAGCATCAAAGGCAACGGGATTTCCTATTGCAAAAATTGCAGCAAAATTAGCAATTGGATACACTCTTGATGAATTAAAAAATGAAATAACAAAGACAACTCCTGCTTCATTTGAGCCAACTATTGATTATGTTGTAACTAAAGTACCAAGATTTACTTTTGAAAAATTTTCTCAATCACCAGCTATTTTAGGTACATCAATGAAATCTGTAGGGGAAGCAATGGCTATTGGCAGAAATTTTAAAGAGTCTTTGCAAAAAGCACTTGTATCTTTAGAAATTGGTTTATCAGGATTAGATAGAATTTTTAATTTAAATAAAAAAAAAATTGAGAAAAAATTAAAAATAAATATTCCAAATAAATTGCTTTTGGTTGCTGAGGCGATAAGAAAAAAAATAGATTTAAGAAAAATATATAAATTGTCTGGAATTGATCCATGGTTTTTGGAGCAAATAAAAGAAATTGTAGATTCGGAAAACGAGATAAAAAAAAAAGGAATACCAAAAAAATTCAATGAATTTAATAAATTAAAATCTATAGGATTTTCAGATAAAAAAATTGCTAAACTTTCTAATATGAGTGAAAAACTTGTGAGATCAAAGAGAGTGGCTCTTAAAGTTTTTCCTGTTTATAAAAAAGTTGATACTTGTGCGGCTGAATTCAAATCGTTCACTCCTTACATGTATTCCACATATCAAAGAAACTTTTCAATAAATACTGAATGTGAAGCTAATCCATCTTCAAAGAAAAAAATTATTATTTTAGGTGGAGGGCCAAACAGAATAGGTCAAGGAATTGAATTTGATTACTGCTGTTGTCAAGCAAGTTACTCTTTGAAAGAATCTGGTTTTGAGACAATAATGATAAATTGTAACCCTGAAACTGTCTCTACTGATTATGACACAAGTGATAGATTATACTTCGAGCCATTAATAGAAGAGTATGTTCACAACATCATACTAAAAGAAAAATCAAATGGAAATTTAGTTGGAATAATAGCTCAATTTGGAGGCCAAACTCCAATTAAACTAGCAAAATTTCTCAATGAAAATTCATTCCCAATAATAGGAACTCAATATTCTTCTATTGATTTAGCTGAAGATAGAGAAAGATTCAGAAAACTTTTAATTAAATTAAAATTAAAACAAGCAGATAGTGGAATTGCAAAAACATATGACGAGGCAATTAAAATTGCTTCGAAGATTGAATTACCATTATTAGTCCGACCATCATATGTATTGGGTGGTAGAGCGATGGAAATAGTTTATGAAAAAAATCAGCTAAAAGATTTTGTTCAAGAAGCTTTTAAAGCTGGAGAAAATAATCCAATTTTAATTGATAAATTTATAAATAATGCAATGGAAGTTGATGTAGATGCTATTTCAGATGGCAAAAAAGTTTTTGTTGCAGGTATCATGCAACATATTGAGGAAGCCGGCATACATTCTGGTGATTCAGCATGCTGCCTTCCTCCTATTGCTATTAAGAAAGAATTAATTAAAGAAATTAATAATCAAACAAAAAAATTAGCTTTGGCTCTAAAAGTCAAAGGTTTTATGAATGTTCAATTTGCAATTAAAAATGATGAAATTTTTATTATTGAGGTCAATCCAAGAGCTAGCAGGACCGTCCCTTTTGTTTCTAAAGCTAAAGGAATCCCTTTGGCTAAAATTGCCTCAAGAATAATGGCAGGTGAAAAATTATCTAAATTTAATTTAAAAAACAAAAATAAAAATATGTATGCAGTTAAAGAGGCTGTTTTTCCATTTAATAAATTTCCAAATGTTGATGTTTTGTTAGGACCTGAAATGAAATCTACGGGAGAAGTAATGGGATTAGATAAAGATTTCGGTCTTGCATACGCTAAAAGTCAAATTGCTTCTGAAAATTCTTTGCCAACTAAAGGCTTGGCTTTCATTTCTCTAAAAGACAATCATAAAAATGAAGGAGTAGATTTAGCAAAACAACTTGTAAAATTAAATTTTACACTTTGTGGCACAGAAGGTACGGCAAATGCAATCAAAAGAAGTGGCTTAAAATGTAAAAAAATAAATAAAGTTAGCGGAGGTTCGCCACACATAGTTGATGTGTTAAATTCAAAAAAAATTGCTTTAGTAATTAATACCGGAGGTGGAAGAAGTGAATATCGTGTTCAAGACGCAATTGCTTTAAGAAGAGCAACATTAATAAACAAGGTTCCCTACTGCACAAATATGTCAACAGCTTATGCATGTTTAGAGGCTATTAAATCTTTGAAATTAAAAAAAATTACCGTCACTTCTCTCCAAGACATTAAATAAATAATATTAAAACTTTTTATTAAAGGTTATTTTACTTTCCAATCAGTTTTAAAAGTAACATAATTTATTAGGAGAGATCTTCTTTCTTTTTTAATTTCCTTTTTTTCCATTCCATGCCAAGCTTTTGGTCCAGTGGTAAAAAGATAACCATAATTATTTTTATACGGAACTGTCTTTGCTATTTTCAATTTTTCATCATAAAAATCAGTTCCTAGATTTTCTGACTCATTAAAAGGATTAACAAATAGCAATGATGACATTAATTTTTCTTTAATGTCACAATGTGGTTTTAACCAAAACCCTTTGCGATCACATATAACCTCAACTCTAATATATGAATTGGATAAATCTTTTTTAATTAATTCACCAATATATTCGTAAGTATCTTTTAATCTAAGCTCATCAATTAAATTGGATAAACTAGGAAAATCTCTTGAATTATTTGCGTCAATAAAACATCTGAATTTTATAGCTTTGCCTCCGCTTGCTATACCCTCTCTAAATTTTCCTTCACCACCATCAATAGCTCTTGTTCCATCATAATTAATATTCATTTTGCTTATATCTGCAATTTCAGTGTCACAAATCTCTTTTATTGATTCCTTGCTCAAGGGTTCATTCATTTCCCAATGCTCAAAGGGAGAGGTAAAATGTTTTGACCTTTTCTTCAAAGAATTTAAATATTCCATTTTTCTTTCACAATTTTCGCTATTCGTTCAGCTTCATTAAAATAATTATAATTCCAATCTTCAATTTTTTCTCCTAAATTTCTAGTAATTCCCATCTCTCTAAATAATTGAAAAAATTTTTTAAATCTATAGTTATTCTTTTTGGTTTTCATATGGGCAATAAAAATAGGTTTTCCAGATGTTGCCGCCTCAGAGATCATTGAGGTTGAATCACAGGTTACAATTATATTTTTTGCAAGTCCAAGCGAGGATAAGTATGCGTTTCTATCTATATTTTGAACAACATATCCATGGCCAACGAATTCTTTGACTGCTAGATCAATAATTGTTTTTGGGGTTCTCATTGAAGGCACTACAACTACCTTGTATTCAAGAGATATAAATTTTGATTTTATTTCATTAAATACTTTCGTTAACTCTTCAACGCTAAAATCATAATATTTGTTTGGGCCTCCCAATATTAATGTGACTATTTTGTTACTTGTAATTTTGTTAGTTAGGTAAGGCTTTGATTTTTCAATTTCTGCTTTGGTAATGTAATGAATTGCACCTTTTGAGCTAATCACATTTTCTCCTCTCAAATTATCGTGCTCCGGAACAATAATTAAATCAAAATTATTTAAACCAACTTTTGGCTCTTGTATATGAATCGTGAAAATTTTTTCCTTATATTTTTTCTTTAAAATTATAGATGGAATAACGCTTTTTCTCCCACAAGAAATTACTACTTTTGCATTGGATTCAATTTTTTCCTTTAAAATGAATTGCTTTATTGGGGTAATCTTTGGAGGTAAAAAACGCCAAAAATGATTTAATTCAACTTTTTGATGAATAAAATTTAAATCAAGAGCTTTTGCCAATCCTTCAACTTGACTTATCATTCCATGCATTCCTTCTGTTAATAAAACACCTTTTATTTTAGACATTTATAACTATATAACTTTGATATGAGTCAAAATCCAACAAAACACACAAAAGTGTTAATTTTAGGATCTGGTCCCGCTGGTTATACTGCTGCAGTTTATGCTGCAAGAGCAATGCTAAAACCAATCCTTATAAATGGAGTAGAGCCAGGTGGCCAACTATCTACAACAACTGATGTTGAAAATTATCCTGGTTTCGCAGATGTAATACAAGGACCATGGTTAATGGAGCAAATGAAAAAACAAGCAACAACTGTTGGCACAGAAGTAATTGAAGATCATATTAAGGAAGTAAAATTAAATGAAAAACCTTTTAAGGCTATAGGAGATGGGGGACAAGTTTATACTGCTGATAGTTTAATCATTTCTACTGGAGCTCAAGCTAGATGGCTTAATATAAAATCAGAACAAGAATTTAAAGGATTTGGGGTATCGGCATGTGCAACATGTGATGGTTTCTTCTTTAAAGGAAAAGAAGTTGCGGTTGTTGGTGGTGGAAATGCTGCTGTCGAAGAAGCAATGTTTTTAACTAAATTTGCATCAAAAGTTACTTTAATACACCGAAGAGATAAGTTGAGGGCAGAAAAACTTTTACAATCAAGATTAATGAATAATAAAAAAATTGAAATTGTTTGGGATACAATTGTTGAAGATGTGTTTGGTGAAAAAAATCCAAAAAATGTTAAAGGAATAAAAATAAAAAATGTAAAGACAAATAAAACAAGCGAATTAAAAATTGATGGACTTTTTATAGCAATAGGTCATGATCCAGCAACATCTCTATTTAAAGGACAGTTAAATATGGATAAAGAAGGGTATCTTATAACCAAACCGGATTCTACTGTTACAAATATACCGGGCGTATATGCTGCTGGTGATGTTAAAGATAAAATATTTAGACAAGCAGTGACTGCGGCTGGTATGGGATGTATTGCCGCCTTGGAAGCTGAAAAGTTTTTATCACACTAAATTATTTAAGACTTTTGCAAAAATCAGAAATTTTCATTAAAGCTTTTTTAAGATTTTCCATAGAAGTTGCATAAGATATTCTGAAAAACCCCTCTAATCCAAAAGCTGAACCTTGAACAACAGCTACTCCCACATCCTCTAACAAAGATTGAACAAAATCAGTATCAGTTTTAAGAAAGTGTCCTTTTTTATTTTTTTTACCTAATAAATCTTTACAATTTGGAAAAACATAGAATGCTCCTTCGGGTTTTAAACAATTTATTCCACTAATTTTATTTAGTTCACTAACTACAAAATCTCTTCTTTCTTGAAATGCTTTTGATCTTTCAGAAATGAAGGTTTGGGTTCCATTTAAAGCTTCAACGGCCGCAGCTTGACTAATTGAAGATGGATTGGTTGTAGATTGAGATTGTATTTTTGCAATAGCCTTTATAATTTCTTTTGGTCCTGCCGCATACCCAATTCTCCATCCGGTCATCGCATATGATTTGCTTACTCCATTCATTGTTAAAACTCTGTCTTTTAAATATTCTATTTGAGCTATTGTAAAAAACTTAAAACCCTCATAAGAAATGTGTTCATATATATCATCACTTAAAATGTGAACATGTGGATGATTCTTTAAAACTTCAGCAATTTTTTTTATTTCATTTTCTGAATAACAAGCTCCAGTTGGATTTGATGGTGAATTTAAAATAACCCATTTCGTTTTCTTTGTTATTGAATTTTCTAAATCTGAAGGATTTAACTTAAAATTTTTTTCTTCAGTGCATTTAATTATTATTGGTTCACCTCCGGCCAATAAAACAATATCTGGATAAGAAACCCAGTAAGGAGCTGGTATTATAACTTCGTCTCCAATATCTACAGTCGCCATTAATGCGTTATAAATAACTTGCTTTCCTCCGCTTCCGACTGTTATCTGGTCTATTGTGTAATCTAAATTATTTTCTCTTTTAAATTTTTTAACAATTGCTTTTTTTAATGCTGGAGTTCCATCAACTGCTGTATATTTTGTATCTCCCGTATTAATTGCTTCTATCGCTACTTTTTTTATATTATCCGGAGTATCAAAATCTGGTTCGCCAGCCCCTAAACCTATAACATCCTTGCCAGCAGCCTTTAATTCTCTAGCTTTTTGGGTGACCGCAATTGTAGGAGATGGCTTTATTCTTTTTAAACTTTTGGAAACTATGCTCATTGATTTCTATATTTATTAAATATTTAATAACAGAAATGCAAAATACTTACCAAGATAAAATTACAGAAATTCAAGGTTCAAGTTCACTTTTTAGCAAAAAACTTGAAGGTGGAAAAAAACTAAAAGTTGTAAGCAACTTTAAACCTGCGGGTGATCAGCCCGGTGCAATTAAAGAATTGGTTAAAAAAGCAAAAAAAGGTGAAAATAATCAAGTTCTATTAGGAGTTACTGGTTCTGGAAAAACTTTTACAATGGCAAAAGTTATAGAAGAATGTAATAGACCTGCTTTAATTTTAGCTCCAAACAAAACGTTGGCAGCGCAGCTTTATGGAGAAATGAAATCTTTCTTTCCTGAAAATGCTGTTGAATATTTTGTATCTTACTATGACTATTATACTCCTGAAGCTTACGTTCCAAAAACAAATACATATATAGAAAAAGAAGCTTCTATTAATGAACAAATCGATAGAATGAGACACTCTGCAACACGATCTTTGTTAGAAAGAGATGATGTAATTATAGTTGCCAGCGTTTCTTGTATCTATGGCCTTGGATCAGTTGAGGCTTATAGCAAAATGACAGTAACTCTAGAAAAAAACAAAAATTATAATAGAGAAGAGTTGATAAAAATGTTTGTTAATTTGCAATATAAAAGAAATGATCAAAACTTCTACAGGGGAACTTTCAGAGTAAGAGGAGAAAGTTTAGAAATATTTCCATCCCACTTGGAAGATAGAGCTTGGAGGTTAATTTTATTTGGAAACAAATTAGAAAAAATTGAAGAGTTTGATCCTTTGACTGGAGATAAAACAAAGGATTTCAATTTAATAAAGATCTATGCGAACAGCCACTACATAACACCTAGACCAACTATAGAACAAGCAATAATAAAAATTAAAGAAGAATTAAAAAAGACTTTAGTTAAACACAAAAATGAAAATAAATTATTAGAAGCACAAAGGCTTGAGGAAAGAACAAAATTTGATTTGGAAATGATAGAAGCAACAGGAACTTGTGCTGGAATTGAAAACTATTCTAGATTTTTATCTGGGCGTAACCCAGGAGAACCTCCTCCTACTTTGTTTGAATATTTTCCAGATAACACATTAATATTTGTTGATGAAAGTCACGTAACTGTACCTCAATTAAATGGAATGTACAAAGGTGATAGATCAAGAAAAAGCACATTGGCAGAATATGGTTTTAGACTACCCTCTTGTATGGATAATCGTCCATTAAAATTTGAAGAGTGGGACATGATGAGAACTCAAACTGTCTTTGTGTCGGCAACTCCGGGGCCGTGGGAATTAAAACAAGTAAATGGAAAGTATGTTGATCAAGTTATTAGGCCAACTGGTTTAATAGATCCTGAAGTTGAAGTAAGGCCAGCTAAAAATCAAGTAGATGATTTAATGCATGAATGTAGAAAAATTGTAGAAAAAAATTTTAGAGTTTTGGTTACCACTCTTACAAAAAAAATGTCCGAAGATTTAACAGAATACCTTCATGAAAATGGTATTAAAGTTAGATACCTGCATTCTGATATTAATACTCTAGAAAGAATTGAAATAATGAGAGATTTAAGAATGGGTGTTTTTGATGTTTTGGTTGGTATAAATCTACTAAGAGAAGGATTGGATATTCCGGAATGTTCTTTGGTTGCAATATTAGATGCTGATAAAGAAGGTTTTTTGAGATCAGAAACATCTTTAATTCAAACAATAGGTAGAGCTGCTAGAAATATAGAAGGTAAAGTAATTTTGTATGCTGATAAAAAAACAAAAAGCATTGAAAAATCTATTTCAGAAACTAATAGGCGTAGAAAAAAACAGTTAGAATATAATAAAAAAAATAAGATAAGCGCCAAAACAGTTCAAAAGGAAATTAGTGATATTTTGGAATCTGTTTATGAAAAAGATTATGTGAAAGTTGGTACTGGATCAAACATTGGAGGAAATCTTAAAAAACACTTAAAAATATTAAAGAAAAAAATGAAGGATTCTGCTGCCAATTTAGAATTTGAGGAAGCGGCAAAAATTAGAGATGAAATAAGAAAATTAGAAAACACTGAATTAGAAATTGATTTAAATCCTAAAGCAAAACAGTATAGTCTTAATAACAAGCTTTATCCTAAGGGAAGATCCACTATGGGTATGCCTGGAACGAGAGCTCAAAAAGGGAAAAAGAAATGGAAGCAAATAAAATAATTATTACCGGAGGAGCTACAAGAATTGGTTCTGCAATTGCAGAAAAATTATCAGGTCCAGGAAAAGAAATTGTAATTCATTTTAATAAATCTAAGTCAAAAGCCGAAAAATTAAAAAAAAAATTATCTAAAAATAAAACAAAAGTATACTTGGTAAAAGGTGACTTAAGTAAAGAACAAGATGTAAATAAAGTAATAAAATTTGCAAAATTTAAATTAAAATGCTTTGATTGCTTAATTAATAACGCTTCATTATTTGAAAATGATAAGCTTGAAAATTTCACAACAGATAGTTGGGGTAAACATTTAAGAACAAATTTAAGAGCACCAGCCCTTTTATCAAAAGAATTTGCTAAAAATATAAAAGGAAAAAATAACAATATAATTAACATTATTGATCAGAGAGTATTTAAACTAACTCCACACTTCTTCTCATATACAATAAGTAAGACAGGTCTTTATACGCTAACTAAAACAAGTGCTATGAGCCTTGCTCCAAATATAAGAGTAAATGGTATAGCTCCTGGACCTACTTTAAAAAATAAAAGACAGTCTGAAAAACACTTTAGAAAACAATATTTAGCAACACCTTTAAAAAAACAAGTAGATATAAATGAAATATGTAATGCTGTTGACTTTTTTATTAAAAATAGTTCAATTACTGGTCAAATAATGGCTGTTGATAGTGGTCAAAGTTTGAATTGGCAGACACCAGATATACTAAAAGGCAAAGAATGAAAAAAAACAAAAACAACATTATCAAATTAGTAAAGAAAAAAAAATTATATTTTTCATATGAAAATAAAATTATTATCAGAGATTTAATTTTAAATTTTAAATTAGGCTATTACAGTTCCGAAAAAATAAATAAACAACGTGTTAGATTTAACTTAATAATAAATTTTAGAAACCAAAAACCTAAAAATGACAACGATATTAAATCAATAGTAAATTATAAAAAAGTTGTTGCAATTATTTCAAATTTAATTCGAAAAAAACATTTCAATTTTTTGGAATCTTTAGCTGAAGCTACATTTGATGAACTATTTAAAGACCGTAGAATTTTGAAGATAATGCTTAGAATAGAAAAATTAGATATCTTGAAAGAAACAAGTTCGGTTGGAATAGAAATCACAAAAAAAAGAGAAAATGTTTAGTTCCGAAAAAGGCAAACAAATAATAAAAAAAAAACTACCTTTTATTACAAAAAGTCCAGGCATATATAAAATGTTAAATGAAAAAAATGAAATTTTATATATCGGCAAAGCAAAAAATCTACCAAGTAGACTGAAAAATTATATTTCTGAAAAAAATTTAATAATAAGAACTGAAAGAATGCTTTCGCAAACAAGAAATCTTGAAATCGTAACAACTTCTAACGAAAGCGAAGCACTTTTGCTTGAAGCAAATCTTATTAAAAAATATAGACCAAAATTTAATATTCTATTAAGAGATGATAAATCTTTTCCATTTATATTTATAAGTAAAAATGAAGATTGGCCGCAAGTAACAAAACATAGAGGAAAGAAAACAAAAAAAGGTTATTATTTTGGTCCATTTGCGTCCGCTGGATCCGCAAACTGGACAATCAAAATATTACAAAAAATTTTTCTATTAAGAGTTTGCGATGATACAATTTTTAAAAATAGAAAAAGGCCATGCATCTTATATCAAATTAAAAGATGTTCAGCTCCTTGTGTGGGCAAAATAGAAAAAAAAGATTACAAAAAATTGGTGGATGATGCCGTAAATTTCATTGCGGGAAAGTCTAGAGAAATTCAAAAAAACTTATCTAAAGAAATGGAAAGAGCAAGCAAAAATCTTAATTTTGAAAAAGCATCAATTTTTAGAGATCGTATTCGAGCATTAAATAGCATTCGATCATCTCAAAAAGTTAATGAAACTAATCTTGTAGATGCGGACGTAATTGCCATACATAAAGAATCGGGCAAGGCTTGCATTCAGATATTTTTTTTTAGATCTAAACAAAACTGGGGAAATCAATCTTTTTTTCCCAAACATGACCCCGACCAAAATATTAAGGAAATACTATCTTCTTTTATCATGCAATTTTATGAAAATAAAAATATACCAAAATTAATAGTTATCAACTCAGAAATCAAAGATCAAAAGTTAATTGAAAAAACTTTGGAACTAAAAGAGGAAAAATCAATATCTATTCAAGTCGTAAAAAAAGGCAATAAAGCAAAAATTGTTGCTCTTGCTGAAAAAAATGCAAAAGAAGCGCTAACTAGAAAAATTTATGAAACAAGCAATAATAAAAATCTTTTTGAAAGTGTTTGTAATAAATTTTCTTTAAAAAATGATATCAATTTAGTTGAAGTTTATGACAATAGTCATATTTCTGGCTCGGATAGCATTGGTGCTTTAATTTCTTATGGGCATGAAGGTTTTATTAAAAAAAGATATAGAAAATTTAATATAAAGACCGAAGGAATAGAAAATGATGACTATGGAATGATGAAAGAGGTCTTAATTAGAAGATTTAGTAAAGCAGTTAAAGAAACTGTTGGCTCATTATCTATTCCAGATCTTGTAATAATTGACGGTGGCAAAGGTCAATATAATATTGCTAGAAATATCCTTGATGAATTTGGATTATATGATTTGCCAATTATTGCTATTGCGAAAGGAAAATTTAGGAATAGTGGAAATGAAACATTTTTTCATAAAAAACAAGCTTTTAAATTTACACGGAATGATCCTGTTTTATTTTTGCTTCAGAGACTAAGAGATGAGGCACATAGATTTGCAATTAGTGCTCATAGAGATAAAAGAAAAAAAGGTTTAAAAAAATCATTGTTAGATCAAATCAAAGGTATAGGATCTATCAGAAAAAGAGCTTTATTAAACTATTTTGGTTCTGCTAAATTAGTTGAATCTGCAAGTTTAGATGAAATCAAGTCAGTGGAAGGAATTGAAGAAAAAGTTGCAAAAAAAATATATAATTTTTTCCACGAATAATTTATGAAATTTAAAATACCAAACATATTGACTATCGGAAGAATAATTATAGTTCCAATTTTTGTCTTTTCTTTTTTTCTTCCTGGTCTTTATGGAGATTTAATACCTTTTATATTATTTGTAATAGCAAGTTTTAGTGATTTTTTAGATGGTTTATTAGCCAGATTATTCAAAGAAGAATCTAAGCTTGGAGAATTATTAGATCCGATTGCAGATAAAATTCTAGTTTGTTCAGCTTTAATACTTTTGGTAGCAGATGGAACAATTAAAAATTTTGAAGTTATTGCTGCAGTTATCATATTAACAAGAGAAATTCTAATATCGGGTTTGAGAGAATTTTTAGCTAAAATTAAAATAAAAATGCCCGTTTCGAGTCTTGCAAAAGTAAAAACTTTTATTCAAATGTTTTCAATATCTATTTTGCTTACTAGAGAGACTGGAAATACACTAATCAATTTTCAAGATTACAATGCTCAAACTATTGGGATTATCCTCCTTTGGTTATCTGCATTTTTAACAATATACACGGGATATGATTATCTGAGAAAAGGAATAGATCACGCTATCTCAGAAGATGAAAAAAATTAAGCGGCTGATTTTTTTCTTACCAAATTTTGATAGCTCTCTGATAATTCTTTGATTGTGCTGCATACTTTAAATTGATATTTATCAATTTGAGATACGGGAGTAATCTCGGCGGCTGTTCCTGTTAAAAAACAACCTATAAAATTTGACATTTCTTCAGGCTTAATTTTTCTTTCTACTATTTTTATTCCTTTTGATTTTGCAATACCAATTACACATCTTCTTGTTATTCCATCTAAAAAAGAATCCGGCGTAGGAGTATGTAATTCATTCTTGTCATTTTTAAAAAAAATATTAGCTCCGGTTGCTTCTGCAATATTTCCTTCATGATCAAGCATTAAAGAATCTGTATATCCTTTACTTTCAGCTTCATGTTTTGAAAGCGTACAAATCATATATAAGCCAGCTGCCTTTGTATCCCATGGTACAGACTTTGGAGATGGCCTATACCATTTTGAAATATTTAATTTAATTCCTTTTAATTTTAATTTTGGATCAAAATATGAGCCCCATTCCCAAGTAGCAATTGCAACATGAATTTTATTTTTTTGAGCAGATATTGCCATCATCTCACTTCCTCTCCAAGCAAGTGGTCTTACATATCCATTTTGAACTTTTTGTATTGTAATTATTTCCTTACAAACTTTATTTATTTGTTCTTTAGAATATGGTATCTCAAAACCCATTCTTTTTGCTGAATGAAAAAGTCTATCAGTATGTTCTTCGAGTTTAAAAATTTGACCATCATAAACCCTTTCACCTTCAAAAACACAACTTGCATAATGCAAGCCATGATTTAAAACATGAACTTTTGCATTTGTCCATTCAACAAATTCATTGTTAAACCAAATTTTACCATTTCTTTTATCGTAGGGTACTAATTCCATGTTTAATAATATTCAAAATAGAGAATTATTTTTATTTAGAAAAATAACTATCTTAATATATTATGTCAATATAACTTACCAATATAATAAAATGAAAGATGTTTTATACTTAAAAGACGAACAAATTAAAGATTTTATAGAAAAATTATTTTTTGCATATAGAGAAACTTTTGCAGATCCAAAAAAAATAATTGCCAAATATTCCTTTGGGATAGCACACCATAAAACGATTCATTTAATTGATAAATATGAGGGAATAACTGTTTCTGGTCTATTAAGAAAGCTAAAAGTTACCAAACAAAGCTTAAATAGAGTTTTGAAAGATTTATCGAAAAAAAATTTTGTAATTGCAAAAAAAGGAGAGATTGATTCGAGAAATAAACATTTATTTCTTAGTAAAAATGGTAAAAAAATAGCTGATGAAATTTTTGCAAAACAAAAAAAAAGAATATATCAAGCTTTAAAAAGTTCAGATTCTCAAGCAGTTATAAATTTTAAAGAAATATTAGAAAAAATTGTAAATGGATAAATATTTAGCACATATACTTGTTGTTGATGATGACAATAGAATTAGAGAGCTTGTTAAACAATATTTGGAAGAAAACAAATATCTAGTATCAACCGCAAAAGATGCTTTTGAGGCTAAAGATAAAATTAATTTAATAAAATTTGATTTGATAATTTTAGATATAATGATGCCTAAAAAAAGTGGCTTAGAATTAACAACTGAATTAAAAAAAAATAACTTGATACCAATAATCTTATTAACAGCAAAAGGCAAAACTGAAGAAAAAATTGAAGGATTAGAATTGGGCGCTGATGATTACTTGGGAAAGCCTTTTGAGCCAAAAGAATTGCTTTTAAGAATCAAAAATATTCTTAATAAGACTTTGGAAATTCAAAAATTTGATACAATATTTTTTGGAAAAACAAAATTAGACTTAAATAAATCAATTATTGAAAGGGATGGCAAAAACTTCAAGATAAACAACACTGAAAAAATGATATTAAAAAAAATGATACAATCTCCTGGAAAAGTGTTTGCGAGAGAAGAAATCGGTAAATTAATAAAAATCGATAAACTAAGATCTGTTGATGTTGTTATAACTCGTTTAAGACACAAAATTGAAATTGAAACAAAAAAACCAAAATATTTACAAACTATTAGGGGCTCAGGATATGTTTTATGGATTGAATAGTTTTTTAAAAAAGATTCTTCCTAAAAGACTCTTTTATAGATCTTTATTAATTGTTGCGACGCCAATTATTTTAATACAACTAATAATTACAATCGTTTTTTTTGATAGTCTTTGGATTAAAACAAATAAAGGTATGACAAGATCATTGGTTAGCGAGATATCAACGATTATAGATGTTTATAAAGAAGGAAATGAAGATAATAAAAAATTAGTAACCAAGCTGTATAATCAAAATTTTGATTTTACAATTAAATTTTTAAAATCCGAAAGATTGCCTAATTATAAAAGTGAAAGATGGTTTAGCCCAATGGATAGAACTCTAAGAAGAGAATTAAAATCTCAGTTTAATAATTATTGGTTTGATGCTACCAGATATAAAGAAATAATTGACTTAAGAATTGAATTTCAAGATGGAGTGCTACAAATCTTTTTTCCTAAAGAAAGAATCTCTCCTTCTTCAGCAAGGATATTTGGTTTGTGGATAACCTTGCCAGCAATTTTACTAATTTTAATTGCAATTATTTTTCTAAAAAATCAAACTAGGCCAATTGTAAATTTGGCAAAAGCAGCAGAACAATTTGGAAAAGGTGAAAATATTAAAGAATTCAGACCGTCTGGAGCTTTGGAAATTAGACAGGCTGCTTACGAATTTGACCGCATGAGAAAAAGAATAACAAAACATCTAAATCAAAGATCTGAAATGTTGTCTGGGATTAGTCATGATTTAAGGACACCACTCACTAGATTGAAATTACAATTGGCATTTCTTGAAAATAAAAATATTTCAAAGAAAATGTCTGATGATTTAGATGAAATGGAAAAAATGCTAAATGAATATTTAGAATTTTCAAGTTCTCAGATAAATGAAAAAACAGATGTATTCCAATTAGATCAACTTTTGGCTGACATTGTTTCAAAATATGATTCTGATAAAATTAAATTATCAATTGAAAATGAAATTACTTATAAAGGTAGATTTAATTCACTAAAAAGATGTTTAACTAATTTAGTAAATAATGCATTGAGTTATGGGAACAAAGCAGAAATTTCATTAAAAAATAGCATGAATAATATTTTGATTTTCATTGATGATGATGGCCCAGGGATTTCAGAAAAAGAAAAGAAAAATGTAATAAAACCTTTCTATAGAATAGATAAAAGTAGAAGCCAAAACAAAACTGGAGTTGGTCTTGGCTTGTCTATTGCTTCGGATATTATAAAGTCTCATGGTGGAGATATTTCTTTGGAAACAAGTCCGCAAAAAGGTCTGAGGGTTAAAATCTCTTTGCCTTCTTAATTTTTTTTTCTTTATTTTTTTTCAAAAATTCAAGCTCTTTTTGAATTTTATCTAATCTTGCTTTTTGAACCTCAAATTCATCCTTTGTTACAAAGTTTAATTTACTCAAAATTTCGTCCCTTTTTAAATTTAATGAATTTTTAACTTCATTACTTACATCCTTTGTTGTAATTAATCCTTCTTCTATTAATTTAGCTAAATTATCGATTATCAGTTTTGATTTAGACATATCTATATGTTTATTTTAATATAGTTTATTACAAAATTTTAATTTTTAAAATTATTTTATGTTAATTCATAATTTTGACCCCGTAGCTATTGATTTGAATTTCTTACAAATTAGATGGTATTCGTTAGCATATATATTCGGAATTTTGATTGGTTGGTTTTATGGAAGAAAGATAATTTCAAAATTAAGAATTTATAATAATTTTAACTATTTAAAAATTGACGATTTTGATGATTTGATTCCATATCTAATAATTGGAATAATTATTGGTGGGAGAGTCGGCTATGTTCTTTTATATAATGTAGAATATTATTTAAATAACCTCAGAGAAATTTTTTACATATGGGAAGGAGGAATGTCTTTCCATGGAGCTTTGGTTGGAATAATAATTTCAACAATTTTATTCTGTAATAAAAAAAAAATTCGAAAATTAATTTATTTTGATATCATATCCTGTGTTACTCCCATAGGTTTATTTTTAGGTAGAATGTCAAATTTTATAAATGGTGAGCTTTATGGAAAAAAAACAGAACTGTCATGGGGCGTTGTATTTCCAAAAATTGATAGTTTAACAAGACATCCGTCGCAAATATACGAAGCTTTAATGGAAGGTTTAGTTCTTTTTATAATTTTGAATTTTTTAGCTTTTAAAAAGAAACTAATATTTGTTCCTGGCGCAACTTCAATATTATTTGTCTTTCTATATTCAATATTCAGAATCATTATAGAATTTTATAGAGAACCAGATTACCAATTGGGATATATATTTTATTCATTTTCTATGGGTCAAATTTTAAGTGTCTTTACGATATTTTTTTCAATTCTGATTTATTTAAGAATAAAATGAATATTGTTTCAAAAATTTTTAAAAATAAAAAAACTTTACCATTAAATATTTTTTTAGAAAAAATTTTATATAATAAAAAATATGGATATTATTCAAAAAAAAATCCCTTTGGAATAAAAGGTGATTTTATTACTTCACCAATGGTTTCTAAACTTTTTGGTGAAATAATTGGAATATGGTGTGTTGCCTTTTGGGAAAAATTAGGATTTCCAAAAAAAATTAAAATCGTAGAAATGGGTCCGGGAAATGGAAAATTAAGTTTAAGTCTGATCAATGTGTTTTCAAATTTCAAAGAATTTAATGAATCTTTTGAATTAATCCTTCTTGAAAAAAGTAAAAAATTAAAAAAGGAACAAAAACAAAAATTAAAATCAAAAAAAGTAAAATGGATTAAAAGTTTAGAGGAAATTAAAAGTGGTCCAATTATTTTTTTGTCTAATGAGTTTTTTGACGCTTTGCCAATTAAACAGTTTATAAAGAAAAATAATTTGTTATACGAAAGATACGTGGAAAATATAGATAATAAAAAAATTATCTTTTCTGATAAAAGAAATAAATCTAAAATTTTAAATAAAAAAATCTATAAGAATTTTTTTAAAAATAAAAATTTTATTGAATTCCCTATTGATGCAATAAAATTGCTAGAAATAATTTCAAAAAAAATAAAGAAATTTAATGGGGGCATTATTTTTTTTGATTATGGGTATTGCAAAAATAACGCAACGGATACTTTGCAATCAGTCAAAAAACATAAATATTCTAATGTTCTTAAAGATTTAGGAAATTCAGATATAACTCATTTAATAGATTTTGATTTTTTTTCTTTTTTCTTAAAACAAAATGGACTCCAGCTAGAAGGTGTTGTCAAACAAGGAACTTTTTTAAAAAAAATGGGAATAGTTGAAAGAGCAAATATAATTTCAAAAAATATGACTTTTAAGGAAAAGGCTGATTTATTTTACAGATTGAAAAGATTAATTGATGAAAAAGAAATGGGAGATTTGTTTAAAGTTTTATTTTTTAAAAAAAAAGGTTTAAATTTTAGCTTGGGTTTTAAGTAAATGCTCTATTCAAGAAATCTTAAACAAATATCATTTATCAAACATTGTTTCTTTACAAAGAAGGGCGGTGTATCAAAAGGCATTTATAAAAGTCTTAATTGTGGGATCGGCTCAAATGATAAAAAAAATGATGTAAAAAAAAATTTAGAAATTGTTAAAAAAAATATTGGTTGTAATTTTAACGGCTTAATTCTCAATAAACAAATACATAGCAATAGAATAATCCATATTAAAGATCATAAACTATTAAAAAAAAAGTCCGCTGATGCCCTAATAACTAAAAAAACTTATTTGGCTCTAGGAATTTTGACCGCTGATTGTGTGCCAGTTCTTTTGTGTGATCCAAAAAAAAATATAATTGCTGCAATCCATGCTGGATGGAAAGGTGTCATAAAAGGAATAATTGAAAAAATGATTAAAAAATTTATTTTTTTAGGATCTGTCAAAAAAGATATTATTGTATCTATTGGTCCTTGTTTGGCACAAAAAAATTATGAAGTTGGTGAAGAATTTTTCAAAATTTTTACAAAAAAAAGAATAAACTCAAAATTTTTTAAAAAAATGAAAAATAAAAAAAAATACTTATTTGATCTGAGAGCTTTTATTGATTTTAAGCTAAAAAGATTAAATATTAAAAACATTGATCATATAAAAAAAGATACTTTTTCAGATAAAAACAATTTTTTTAGTTATAGAAGATCAAAAAAAAATAATGAAAAAGACTATGGTAGATGCATTTCTGTCATAATGATGACTTAATCTGTTATTATAAAATGTTTGAAAAGTTCTTTTAAAAATGTATAAGTAAAAATAAACATGAAAGTCCTTTCTTGCACAAGCAACATTAAACTCAGTAATAATATAGCTAAAAATCTAAAATTAAAGTTAGTAAATACTACGATTAAGAATTTTGCTGATGGTGAAATTTATATTGAGATTAATGAAAATATAAGAGGAAACAGCATATTTGTAATACAATCTATATCTCATCCAGCAAATGATAATCTCATGGAATTATTAATTTGTATTGATGCACTAAAGAGATCGTCTGCTAAAAATATCACTGCGGTGATACCTTATTTTGGCTACGCAAGACAAGACAGAAAGGTAGTTCCCAGAACTTCCATTTCTGCAAAATTAGTATCAAATCTAATCATGAATGCAGGAGCGCACAGAGTTGTTACTGTAGATCTTCATGCTGGTCAAATACAAGGTTTTTTTGATATCCCTGTTGATAATCTTTTTACAACACCAATTTTTGCAAGACATATTAAAAAAAATATAAATTTAAAAAATATTATTTGCGTATCACCTGATATTGGTGGAGTGGAAAGAGCAAGAGCATTAGGTAAAAGATTAAATGCAGGCTTAGCAATTATCGATAAAAGAAGACCTGCTCCAGGTAAATCTGAGGTCATGAATATTATTGGTGATGTAGAAAATAAATCTTGTATCATAACCGATGATATTATTGACTCTGGTGGAACAATAGTGAATGCGGCAAAAGCACTTAAAAATAAAGGCGCCAAAGAAGTTTATGTTTATATTACTCATGCTGTTTTAAGTGGAAGTGCAGTAGATAAAATTAAAAATTCTTCAATTAAAAAACTTATCGTCACAGACAGTATTGATAACTCACAAAAAATAAAAAATACCTCAAAAATTGAGGTTTTGTCCATATCAACTTTAATGTCCGAAGCAATTAAACGTATTTCAAATTCAACTTCAGTCTCCAGTTTGTTTAAATAATTTACTTGTTTTATTATCATTCATAAGTTAAAAGACTTTCTCTGAATTAAAAATTTTTATGGCGTCATTAATTGCAAAAAAGAGAGAGACTGAAAGCAAGGGAGCGGTTAACAAACTAAGAAAAGAAGGTTTTATTCCTGCTATTCTATATGGGGGAACGGAAAAAAATCAAAAAATTTCTTTAAAAAAAGATTCAATAAAAAATTTGATTAATTCAGAAAATTTTTTATCTAGCTTATTGAATTTAAATATAGACGGCAAAGAAGAAAAAGTAATACCAAGAGATATATCTTTTCATCCATTATCGGATGAGCCAACACATATTGATTTTTTAAGAATAGTAAAAGGTAAAAAAATTATTTTAGAAATACCTGTTAATTTCATTAACGCTGATAAATCTCCTGGTTTAAAAAAAGGAGGGGTTTTAAATATAGTTAGAAGAAAAGTAGAATTAAACTGTCCTACAGAAAACATTCCCAATGAAATCACTGTTGATCTAGATAATTCTGAAATTGGGACAAGTATAAAAATTTCTTCAATTACCTTACCTGAAAATGTTGAACCAACAATCAAAGGTAGAGATTTTGTAATTGCAACTGTTGCTTCACCTACAATAGTAGTTGAGCCTGAAAAACCAGCTGAAGAAGGTGCTGAAGATGCTGAAGGTGTTGAAGGTGCTGAAGGTGTTGAAGGCGCTACTACTGCAGAAGGTGCTACTAAAGAAGGCGCCGCTAAACCTGGAGAAGAATCAAAAGATAAATCTTCTCAAGCTCAAGGAGCAAAAGCATCTGAAAACAAAAAAGAACCATCCAAAAAAGAAGATGGAAAAAAAGATACCAAAGCTAAAAAATAAAAGAGAAAGAATAAAATAAAATAATGCTACTTTTAGTAGGTTTAGGCAACCCTAGTCCCAACAACGAGGATAATAGACACAATATTGGTTTTAAAGTAATCGATGCTATAAATCAAAAATTTAGCCTATCAAAACAAAAACCAAAATTTAAAGGTTTGCTTACAACTGGAAAAATTGGTGATAAAAAAGTTTACGCTATTAAACCTTTAACTTTTATGAATAATTCAGGAACTTGCATAAGAGAACTAATAGAATATTTTAAAATTGACCCAAAAAATGTGATCGTGTTTCATGATGACCTGGATATCAATTTTGGAAAAATTAAAGCAAAATTTGGAGGAAGCAGTGCTGGACACAACGGAATTGCATCAATTGATAAATTTATAGGAAAAGATTACTCAAGAGTAAGAATTGGAATTGGCAGACCACAAAACAATGATGCTGCCTCAGATCATGTGCTTGATAATTTCAACGATGATGAAAAAACTGCTTTGAATAATTTAATTACTAATATCACAAGTTCATTTACAATTTTAGTAGATAAAAAATTAGATCTCTTCTCAAGTAAAGTAAATAATTCTTAATAAATGAGTTTTAAGTGTGGCATTGTTGGTCTTCCCAATGTTGGAAAATCAACTTTATTTAATGCGCTTACTCAATCCAATAAAGCTCAAGCTGCTAATTTTCCATTTTGTACAATAGACCCAAATATAGGAAATGTTTTTGTTCCAGATGAGAGGTTAGACAGAATATCTAAAATTTCAAAATCAAAAAAAAAAATTAACACCAATATTTCTTTTGTTGATATTGCAGGTTTGGTAAAAGGTGCATCAAAAGGAGAAGGTTTAGGAAATAAATTTTTATCCCATATAAGAGAAGTTGATGCAATAATTCATCTAGCAAGATGTTTTGAATCTAGCAAAATACAAAATGTAAATAATGATATTAATCCTCTCAGAGACATTGAAATTGTAGAAACAGAAATGATTTTAGCTGATATGGAATCAATTAATAAAAGGTTGGAAAAAAACAAAAAGAAGAGCCTTAAAGAAAGTGAAGAAATTCTTTTAAGAAATGTTTTAAAATGCATGGAAAAAGATGGAGATTTATCAAATATAATAAAAAATTATGATAGAAATACATTAAATGAAAGTGGTTTACTTTCACTTAAACCAAAAATTTATGTTTGTAATACTGATGAAAAATCGCTTGTTGACAGCAATAAGTACATTGATTCTTGTTTAAAAAAATATGGAGAAGAAAACATAATTACAATCTGTGCGGAAATAGAAAATCAAATAGTTGATTTAGATGAAAAAGAAAAAAAATTTTTTATGGAAAATTCTGGTATAAAAAAAACTGGTCTAGATCTTTTAATTCAAAAAGGTTATAAAATTTTAAAATTAGAAACTTTTTTCACATCTGGAATACAAGAATCAAGGGCATGGACTGTTCCTAAAAATACTTCAGCAGTAAAGGCTGCTGGCGTAATCCATTCTGATTTTGAAAAAGGATTTATTCGTGCTGAAACAATTTCTTATGATGACTTCATTTCATGCAATGGTTACAATGAATCTAAAAGTGCTGGAAAGCTAAGATTGGAAGGAAAAAATTATATTGTTAAAGATGGAGATATATTACTTTTTAGATTCAATACGTGACCACAATCTATTCATACTAAAATAAACCAGCGTAGCCAAAATAATTAAATATAATATAACTCTAAAGCCCATTTTATGTCTTGCTTCTAAGCTTGGTTCCGCAGCCCATGTCAGAAAACTTGAAACATCTTTAGACATTTGTTCTACTGTTGCCTTCGTTCCATCATTGTATTCTACTAGATCGTCTGAAAGAACATTTGACATTTTAATTTGATTTCCAGGCATATATTTGTTGTAATAAACGCCATCATCTAAATCATATCCTTCGGGTGCATCTACATATCCTTGGAGTAAAGAATATATATATGCTGCACCTCCCTTTCTTGCTTTTGCAAGAACCGACATATCAGGTGGATATGCTCCGCCATTAGCAGCTTTTGAAGCCTCAATGTTTTCATAAGGTTTAACAAACTTGTCTGAAAGTCTTCCTGGTCTAGTAAACATGTCTCCATCACTGTTTGGTCCATCAATAACTTCAAAACTCGCAGCGATATTTTTTGTTACTTCAACTGAAAATTCTGGGCCTCCTTTTTCAGATAAATTTCTATAGCTTAATTCTGAAATAGAGTGACAACTAGAGCAAACTTCGTTGTAAACTTGATAACCTCGTCTTAATTCCCCTCTATCAAATTTACCAAAGATGCCTTTAAAACTCCAATTAGTTTTTAAAAGAGAAATTTCTTTTTCAGATGCTTGTAAATTTAATGCTGAAAAAAAAATAAAGGAGACAGCAACTAAAAAAAAATTGTAATTATTTTTCATTAATTCTTCCCATCTAAGACTGGTTCTGAAATGCTTGTCGGCAAAGGTAAGGTTTTTTCCTTAAAACCCAATATTGGCATAATTAATAAAAAATGAACAAAATAGTAAATTGTTGCTAATCTTCCAAAAAATAAATACCAACCTTCTGGAACCATTGCTCCTAAATAACCTAAGGCCAAAACATCTGCGACCAAAATCCAAAAAAATATTTTATACAAAGGTCTGAATACTGCTGATCTCACTTTAGAGGTGTCTAACCATGGTAAGATAATTAAAATAAACAAAGAGCCGAACATCGCGATAACCCCTCCTAATTTACTTGGTACAGCTCTCAAGATTGCATAAAAAGGAAGTAAATACCATTCTGGAACAATATGTGAAGGCGTAACCATTGGATTTGCTTTAATATAATTATCCGTGTGACCTAAAATATTAGGAACAAAAAATACTATTCCTGCAAAAATAATTAGAAAAATTAATAAAGCATATAGATCTTTAACAGCTATGTAAGGGCTAAATGGAACTGTATCCTTTGAACGTTGTTTTATATCTATTCCAATAGGATTATTGTTACCAGGTATGTGTAAAGCCCAAATATGTAAAACTACTAGCCCAACAATTAAAAATGGTAAGAAATAATGTAAACTAAAAAACCTTGTGAGAGTAGGATTATCAACAGCAAACCCTCCCCAAAGCCAAGTAACAATTCCCTCTCCAACTAAAGGTATGGCGCTAAATAAATTTGTTATAACTGTAGCACCCCAAAAACTCATTTGTCCCCATGGCAAAACATATCCCATAAACGCTGTTGCCATCATTAATATGTAAATAATCATTCCTATTATCCAAATCATTTCTCTTGGAGCTTTATAAGACCCATAAAACAATGCTCTAAAAATATGAATATAAACAGCTAGAAAAAACATTGATGCACCGTTTGCATGAACATATCTCAACAACCACCCATAATTTACATTTCTCATAATGTGCTCAATACTTTCAAAAGCAAGATCTGCATGAGCAACATAATGCATTGCCAAAACAACACCTGTGATTATTTGGGTAATTAAACAAAAAGTAAGTATTCCTCCAAATGTCCACCAATAATTTAAATTTTTGGGAGTTGGGTACTCTCTTAAATGATGAGCCATGGATAATAGAGGTAGCCTACTATCAAACCACTGAGCAATTTTTGATTTTGGTATATATTTCTCTTCACTCATGTATCTCTATCCAATTTTGATAGTATTATTATCTATAAACTCGTATTTTGGTATTTCAAGATTAGTGGGTGCCGGACCTTTTCTAATTCTTCCTGAAGTATCATAATGAGATCCATGACAAGGACAAAACCAACCTTTATAATCTCCTTTGTTTCCAAGTGGAACACATCCAAGGTGCGTACAAACGCCTAACATAACAAGCCATTCTGGTTTTTTAACCCTATCCTTATCATCTTGAGGATCTTTTAAATCTGATAGTTTAATATTTTGTGCTTCAACAATTTCTTCCTGTGTTCTTCTTCTAATAAAAACAGGTTTTCCTCTCCATAAAACTGTTATACTTTTTCCTAGCTCAATAGTGCTTATATCAACCTCTGTGGTGGAAAGGGCTTTTACTGAAGCGTCGGGATTCATTTGATGAATCAAAGGCCAAGCAGCAGCAGCTACACCAACAGCGCCTAAAGTATATGAGGCCGTATATAAAAAATCTCTTCTATTTGTTTTACTTTTATCTTTATTTTCAATTTCATTTGAAACAAAAATCCAGGATAAATACAAAAAAGCAACAAGAAGAATGATTATGGTTGTTAAGAGCAAGTATGAAGCGTTCATTTTAGAATTTAATTATTTTACAACCTTTATCTTTATATAATATAATTTTTAAACAAAAAAACGTATTTTTGCACTGTTTAAGAATGACACATATGCTATCAAAAAGCTCTAATATGATAAAAGTTGCACTGTTTCAACCTGATATTCCTCAAAATACTGCTGCAATAATTCGCCTATGTGCTTGTTTTGGTTGTGAATTGCAAATAATTGGACCTTGTGGGTTTTTTTTAGATAACAAAAATTTTAAAAGAATCGCTATGGATTATAAAAACAAATGTAAAATCAAATCTTTTACAAGCTTTGATGATTTTAAAAATCAAAAAAATACAAAAAGAATCATTTTAATGACAACCAAGGCAAAAAAAAAATACTTCAATTTTAATTTTAAACCTACTGATACAATATTATTTGGCCGAGAAAGCTTAGGTGTTCCACAAATTGTACATCAAGTCGCAAATGAAAGATTAGTAATACCTATACAAAAAAATACTAGATCACTTAATATTGTAACAAGCGTATCTATTGCTTTATCAGAAGCTTTAAGACAAAATTCACTTTTATAAATACAAATGAATTTAGAAATCAAAAAAAAACTTACAAAATATTGGTTTTCTTTATTGCAAAATATTATTTGTCTTGAAATTGAAAACTTAGAAAAAGAATACAATTCTAATATAAAGTTTAAAGGAAACAAGTGGAAACACGGTGAGTTTAGAACTATAAATGGAAAAGTAATTGAAAAAGGTGGCGTTGCTTTTTCAAATGTAATAGGTAAATTTCCAAAAGAATTTGGACAAAAAATTCCTGGAACAAAAAATAATCTAAATTTTTGGTCTTCAGGTGTTTCGGTAGTACTTCATCCAAAAAACCCTAAAGTTCCTGCAATGCACTTTAATACTAGATTTATTTGCACTCAAAAAAATTGGTTTGGTGGCGGAATGGATGTAACGCCTTGTCTTTCTGATCATAAAGAGAAAAAATATTTTCATAATGAATTAAAAAAAATGTCCAACCTTCATAATAAAAAATATTATCCAAAATATAAAAAATGGTGTGATGAATATTTCTATTTACCACATAGAAAAGAGTCTCGTGGTATAGGAGGAATATTTTTTGATTATAAAATGGATAATTGGGAAAAAGATTTTGCATTTGTTCAAGATGTTGGAAATATTTTTGTACACCTTATGAAAACAATTATAAAAAGAAAAATGTTTAAAAAATGGACAAAAAAAGAAAAAGAATTACAACTTGAAAAAAGAGGAAGATACGTTGAATTTAATTTATTATATGATCGTGGTACAAAATTTGGTTTAAACAGCGGGGGCAATACAGAAGCGATACTAATGTCTATGCCTCCAACAGCAAAATGGAAATAAGATATGGAAAAAGAACCTTTAACTTTAAATGGATTAGAAAAAATTAAAAAAGAATTAGATTATTTAAAAAACACTAAGAGACATGAAATAATAAAAACAATTGCAGAAGCTCGGTCACATGGTGATTTAAAAGAAAATGCTGAATATCATGCGGCTAAGGAACAACAATCTTTAGCAGAAGGAAGGATACAAGAAATAAATGATCTAATAGCAAGAGCAAATGTCATTGACGTAACTAAGCTTAATAATAATGGAAAAGTTATTTTTGGCTCCACAATTCATCTGTTAAATATTGAAACCAAGAAAATAAATATATTTAAAATTGTTGGTAAAGATGAAGCAAATGTTAAAGAAAATTTAATTTATTTTAGATCTCCTCTTGGAAAAGGATTGATTGGAAAATCAAAAGGTGAAAACGTTGAAATTTCAACGCCAAATGGTAAAAAAAAATTTCAAATTAAGGATGTAGATTATATTTAATTTATAAATTAAGAATATTTCTGATCTGTTTTTTTTCAATATTAAAATTATTATCAATCCAATATTTTTCAAGTTTTTTTAAGGCATCTCCTAGCTCCCTACCCTGAGAAAAACCAAATTCTGATTTCAAAAAATCAGCTTCGATTGGGAAAACAGGTGGTTGGGCACTTTCTAAAAATTTTATTTTTTTCTCAACTATATTAAAATCAATTTTTTTTTCTACGAATATAAATAAAATTAGTAAATCAATGATTTCTTGGGTGCTGTAAAAATAAGAAAATTTAATTAGTTGTTTTTCATTTAATAATTCTTTTAGTGTAATTTTTTTATAATTTTTATATAAAGAATGAATTCTATCTTTAATTTTATTAGAAAGTTTAAATTTATATAAAAAAAATTCAGTACTATCAGAATTATCGATCAGCATTATTGAAAGAATTAAAACACTGTCAATTTTTGATAATATTGTTTTCGAAATTACATTCTGTTTTTTTAATCTACTATAATATTTCAATTGAGGAAATATTGCTGATAAAATTAAACAAGAATCTTCGTTATTAAATAAATTATCTAAATTTTTTAAAGATAATATTTTAAAAAATTCATCTACCATTCTTTCTTTTGAGATTTTTGCTAAACCATCTAAGTTTTTTCTAATTGCTTTTAAAGTGGTATAATCATGATCAAGCCTACTATATTGGGTGAAAAACCTCAGGTATCTTAATATTCTTAAATAGTCTTCATTAATTCTTAAATTTGGATCACCAATAAATTTTACTACTCCTTCCTTTAAATCTTTTGAACCATTCAGCGGGTCATAGATTTTGCCATTAAAATCAGAATAAATTGCATTAATTGTAAAATCTCTTCTTAATGCATCAGTTTCCCAGTCAGAAATAAATTTAACATCTGCATGCCTCCCATCTGTTTTTACATCTTTTCTTAAAGTGGTTAATTCAACTTTTGTATTATTTGTAATAACTGTAATTGTGCCGTGAGATAAACCCGTGTCTATGAATTTAATATTATGTTTAACTAAAATTTCTTTAGTTTCTTTGGGTGTTAGATTTGTTGCAGCATCAATATCATTTATTGGTTCGTTGTTTAAAAACTTTCTTACACATCCTCCCACTAACATTACTTTCTTGTTATCTTGTTTGCTTTCTAAAAGTGAAAAAATTTTTTTAAGGTCTTTATAATTTTCAAATCTTTTCAAAAAGTATATTTTACTTTTAAAATTTGAAAATGTTTTGTTTATTATATTCAGCATAGTTGGCTGGGGCGCTAGGATTCGAACCTAGGATGGTGGTACCAAAAACCACTGCCTTACCGCTTGGCTACGCCCCAAAATATATTTCGTATAACACAATTATTAATCATTATATAGTTTTTGATAAAACTGACCAATATTTTGGATGTTTTTTTTTAATGTTTATTAGTGCCTTTTGTGCTGCTCTCAACCCTTTAAAATATCCAACACAAACAGATCCTGATCCTGTCATTCTTGAAAAAACGCAGTGTTTTTGTTTTCCTAAAAAATTATTCAATCTTTTAATTTTTGGATAAACCCTAAAAACCACTGATTCTAAATCATTTTTATCTCTTAAAAGGTTATTGGTTGAAAATAAAGATTGATTAAATTTTTTGTAACTTTTTGAAAATTTTTTATTTTTAGAAAAAATAACTTTTGTGGAACATTTAACATTAGGAAAAACTAAAATAATAAAAAAATTTAGCCTTTTTTTACTTCTTTTTGGATATGTTTTGTTTCCACAAAAAATAGAATTTTTCCTTTCCATCCCCAAAATAACATCTGAGCTTATAAGATTACAAATACTTAAAAGTTTTTTTGCATTTATTTGTATTTTAAATTTTTTAATAAAAAAATTAATTAAAGTTGCTGAATTCATTGACCCTCCTCCTAGGCCAGCGTGGGTAGGAATATTTTTTTTTAGAATTATTTGAAATTTTTTATCTTTTAAAAAATTATTTTTTCTCAAAACATTAAGCGTTTTGGTCAAAGTATTTAGATTAACTTTAATATTTTTTTTAAATTTTCCTCTTATTTGAATTTTATCTTTTTTTGATTGAATTTCTTTGATTGAAATAGTATCAGATAATTGTGAAAAGCTGACTAATGATTCAATTTTATGAAAACCATTATTTAATTTTTTAATAATTCTTAATGATAAATTAATTTTTGCATAAGAATGAAGATTGGTGATTTTCATTCTTTAAGATTTTTTATTTAAGCCAAAAATTAATTTTTCTTTAATCTTTTTTTTCATTTCCTCTTCTGCATCTTCTAAACTTAAAACATATTTCCAAAAATAACGTGCTTCTAATTTTTTATTTTGTTTCCAAAGAATATCTCCATAGTGATCATTAACTATTGGGTCATTGGGCATTAATTTTAATGCTTTTTGTTGTAACTTTTCAGCCTTATCATATTTGCCTACCAAAAAATTAGCCCAAGCAAGAGAATCTGCTATATATGGATCTGCATCTTTTAAACTGTGAGCCTTCTCAAGCATTTTCATAGATTTATTAATATTTTTGTTTCTCTCAATCCAAGAATACGCAAGGTAATTTAAAACATATGGGTCATCTTCAACTATCTTTAAAGATTCCAGTAAGTCTTTTTCTGATTCTTGATATAATTTCAATCTTTCGTAACTTCCTCCTCTGCGATATAAAATTTCAGCATATAGTTCGTCTTTCTTTTCAAGAATTTCTAAGGACTTGGAATAAAATTGAATTGATTCTGAATATTTTTCAAGATTTTTATAAAAATTAGCTAAATCATAAAAATGCAGTGCATCAAAATTTTTTATTTTATCAAAATTATTTACAATAAAATCTAAAGCCCTCTCTTCGTTTTTTGTTTTTTTTAAAATCCAAAACAATCTTTTTTGTGCATACCAGTAAAAGATTTCATCTTTGGAATCGAAAGAACGATAATTTTTTTCTGAATTTTTAAAATCTCCAAGATTAAAAAGATTTTCTGCTAATAAGAATTTATTTGATGAAAAATTTTTATTAAAATAGATCGATAGATTTAAATAAAAATTTGATAAATTAAATTTTTCTTCAGAAGAATATAAATTAGCAATTAAGTATAAATACTCACTTATAAGATGTTTGGGTTTTCTACAATTAAAGATATTTTTAATCTTTTTATAATTTTTATTATTTACCCATATAGCTCCTTGATTAAACAATAGATTATTTTCATGCTTTTCTTTTCTTGTATTCAAAAAATTTGAGGCTTTTTTTTTAAAGTCTTTTGATACTAAATAATTCAAATAAAAAAAATCATACCTTGAATAACCCATATCTTCAGAATTAACTAATTTTAAGAAATCTTCTTCAACGTTCAGATTGTCAAAATAACAATTATAGAAAGCTTCATTTATTTTGTTAAAAGCCGTAAATCTAGATTCTAAAAAAAAAGTATCTTTTTCTGAAAAATTATTGAATGCATTTAAGTAATTAAAAATTCCTTTGACAATTATCTGTTGAAAATTTGGTGTATTTTGATTGTCGATTATTTTTTGCAAGTACTCCATTGATTTATCGTAATTATGATTATTAAAAAAATTAAGCGCTAATAATAAATTTGTGTAAAATAATGATTCTGATTTTTCTTTCTGAATGTTTTTTGAAAATTTAAATGCTTCACTTATTTTTTGATTATTAACTAATGCAAATATGTATTCATTAATATATTGTTTATGAATATTTCCTAGTTTTTCTATTTTTTTTAATTTATTAACTGAAATATCGAAGTCATTATTGTCAAATGATACGGTGCCTGAAAAATAATTAGAAAAATTTTCTTTGTTGTACAGATTGTTTTCTACCGTAGGTTTTGCAGGTTTTACATCAAAAAAAGAAAAGACAAAAAAATAGATTAAAAAAATGGCTAATGAACTGTTTATTTTTCTTAATTTCATATATTGTTTTAATCTATGATGAATAAAAAAATAAATCAAAAAAAAATTTCCGTTATTGAATATTACAGCTTAACTAATTTAAATCTGTTAATTAGCAATAAGCCTATAAACAGATATTCTAATAATAATCAAATATTCAACAAAACTGAAGAGTTGGAAAAGCTCAAAAAACAAATAAATGAAATTAAAAATTGCGATCTTAAAGCCTCAAGTAAAAATGTTGTTTTTGGAGATGGAAATCCTGATTCCAAGATAATGCTGATTGGAGAAGGTCCGGGCGCACAAGAAGATATAAAAGGAGTGCCTTTTGTTGGTGCCGCAGGACAACTATTGGACAAAATGCTTAAAGCAATTAATCTTGATCGATCAGTAGTTTATATATCTAATGTTGTAAATTTTAGACCTCCAAATAATAGAAAACCAACCGATGGTGAAATTAAAAAATATTATCCTTTTCTTAAAAAACATATTGAGATTATTAACCCAAAGATTCTTGTTTTATTAGGCGCTACAGCTTTAAATGCAATTATAGGAAAAGAAAATTCTATTTCAAAAATAAGAGGTTCGTGGATTAACAAAAGTATAGGAAACTCTAATTTAGATATAATTACAACTTTTCACCCCGCTTTTTTAATTCGAAAACCTGATCAAAAAAAATTTGCATGGAATGATCTTAAACTTTTAAAAAAAAAAATTGATAAATTAAATATTATTTAAATAAAATCTTTGAAGAAAAAAAAAATTATTGCAGGAGTTGATGAATCTGGAAGAGGAAGCTGGATAGGCCCTGTTTTTTCTGCAGCTGTTGTTTTAAACAGCAATATTGATACAAGCTTTATAAAAGATTCAAAAAAAATATCTTTTAAAAATAGAATAAAAATATCAAATTATATAAAAGCAAATTCTTTATTTGCAATTGCTAAGGCTTCTGTAAAAGAAATAGAAAAAAAAAATATTTTACAAGCAACTTTACTTTCCATGAAAAGGGCCATTAATAAATTAGACAAAAAACCTAATTTGATATTAGTTGATGGAAATCAAGTGCCAAACATAAAAAAAATAAAAATTAGACCAGTTGTTCGTGGTGACGAAAGCATACCTTCAATTTCTGCCGCATCTATTATTGCCAAAGTGGCAAGAGATAAGCATATAAAAAAGTTATCAAAAAAATTTAAAAAATATTCATGGAACACAAACTTTGGGTATGGAACTAAAAAACATTTAGAGGCACTTAAAAAATTTGGTGTAACTCCTCATCACAGAAAAACCTACAAACCAATACACAATATATTGATTAAAAATTAATCATTAACACAAAAAGACTCATTTTAATTCAATCATAGGTTGACCCAGACTCTTTGTTGGAGTCTAATTATTTTTTAAATTTTATGAGCACAATTGATTTCAAAAATAAAATTATTAACGGTGAAAGTTTAAAAGAACTAAAAAAAATTCCTAGTGAAAGTTTTGATTTAGTTTTTGCAGATCCTCCGTACAATCTTCAATTAAAAAATAAATTAATTAGACCAGACAGATCAAAAGTAAATGCTGTAAATGATAAATGGGATCAATTTGAAAGTTTTAAAAAGTATGATGAGTTTTCCATTTGCTGGTTAAAAGAATGTAGAAGAATTTTAAAAAAAAACGGTGCTCTATGGGTAATAGGAAGTTACCATAATATATTTAGATTAGGAACTATTATACAAGATTTGGGATTTTGGATTTTAAATGATGTTATATGGAACAAAAGTAATCCTATGCCAAATTTTAGAGGAACACGATTTACTAATGCTCACGAAACATTAATTTGGGCTTCAAAAAGTCAAAAATCAAAATACACTTTTAATTATCAATCTCTTAAATGTTTAAATGATGATCTCCAAATGAGATCAAATTGGAATCTTCCAATCTGCAATGGTAGTGAAAGACTTAAAAAAAATGGAAAAAAAATTCACTCTACACAAAAACCTGAAGCTTTATTACACAGAATTTTGTTAGCATCTTCAAATAAAGAAGACATGGTTTTAGATCCATTTCTAGGATCAGGAACTACCGCAACAGTTGCTAAAAAATTAGGAAGAATTTATTATGGAATTGAAAAAGAAAAATCTTATTTTAAAGCCGCAGAAGAAAGATTGAAAAAAACAAAACCAATTGAAGATGATTTATTAGATACATTAAAAAATAATAGATCTAAACCTAGAATACCATTTGGATCTTTGGTTGAACTTGGAATTATAAAACCAGGTATGAATATTTTTGACCAAAAAAAAAAGATTAACGCAAAAATAATGGCAGATGGAAGCGTCAAACATAAGTCTGCTGAGGGCTCTATACATAAAGTGGCAGCTAAAATTCTTGGTGCTGAAAGCTGTAATGGTTGGACTTATTGGTACTGCAATATTAATGGATCTATGAAACCTATAGACAATCTTAGACAAAAATTCTTATCCAAAACTCTGTAAATTTTTTTATTTGTAAATTTTACCTAAATAACTTTGAATAAATTTTTTGTTTTTTACAAGACGTTTTAATAATTTATTTCTTAAAATTTTTAACAACGGATTAGAAATATGAAATCCAAAATAATTAAATTTTGATCTTTTATTAATTAGATTTGTTCTTTCTACTCTATTTTTAAAATATTCGCTTTGTATTTCTAGATGATTATTGCTAATTAGTTCAAAAATTTCATTAGCAGATTCAATTGCCTGAGAGGCTCCCTGAGCTAAGGTTGGTAGAAAAGTATAAAAAGCATCTCCTATATATAAAACGTTTTTGTAAATAGATTTAATTGGTTTGTTAGATGTATAAATAGGCCACAATTTTAAATCTCCTTTAAATAAATTAACCAAGTTTTTATTTTCTTTTAAGATTGTATTTTCGAGGATCGTTTTTATAGAATCGTTGCCTTCTGATTTTTTTCTAATTATACAAACTAAGTTAAATTCTTTTTTTTGATTTATTGGATATAAAGCTAAATGAGCATCAGAGCCCATAATCAAAGAGATGTTATTACTATTAATATTAGATATATCTGTAATTTTGATCTGTGCCCTAATAGCAGTGGCTCCAGAATAAATTGGCTTCAAAACTTTTTTTTCTATTATTGATTTTGTGCTAGAAAACACTCCATCTGAAACAATTAAATAATCTATCTTATCGCTTGATCCATCAATAAAACTAATATTAATTTTTCCGTTTATTTGTTTAATATTATTAATTTTTTTGCCAAACATTATTGAATTGGAAAATAATTTTTCTTTTAAAAATTTAACTAATGTTGATCTTTTAAGAGTTGTATATTTGGCGCTTTCGGAATTAAATGTGGTTAAATCTAAATCGCAAATTTTGTTATAATTTATTGAATAAAAATCTAATTTTGAAGGATGATATTTTTCATTTTTATTTAGCTGATGAAAACCAAATTTATTTAAAATAGAAACACTATTAACTGATAACTGAACACCAAAACCCTCATCTAAATTTAAAATATCTTCTTTTTCATATACAACAAATTCAAAATTAGGATTGGTTTGCAAAAGACTTGCCAAAGTAAGTCCTGCTATCCCTGATCCGATAATAGCTATTTTTTTTTTCATTTATACAGAATAGATACTTTTTTAAAAATTTTTTTCGTAAAAGAAGGAATAAATTCATTAGTTGGTCTATTCATCGAATGCCATT
>CACKTW010000002.1 GCA_902603215.1 uncultured Pelagibacteraceae bacterium | reverse complement strand
AAAATCAGATGTTTTTATAATTGATGATATTCAATTTGTAAGTGGAAAAGAAACTATGCAAGAAGAGTTCTTTCATACTTTTAATGCATTAATTGACAATGGATCTCAGATAGTGATTTCTTCAGATAGACCACCAAATAAATTAGTAAAAATTCAAGAAAGAATTAGATCTCGTTTTTCAGGAGGCCTGGTAGTTGACATTCAAGATTCAAACTTTGATTTAAGATTAAATATTTTAAAATTAAAAATGAATGAAATTAAAATTGCCTTTCCTGATTTGAAAATACCAAGTGAAGAATTGTTAGAATTTCTTAGCTCAAAAATAAAACAAAGTATTAGGGAAACCATAGGAGCTTTGAACAGAATAATTTCATTTACAAAAATTTACAACAAATCTCCAACCATTGCTGAAAGCAAAGTTATTTTAAGGGATTTATTAAATTTTTCTGAAAATATAGTAACAATTGAGAATATTCAAAAAGTAGTTAGTCAATTTTATAAAATTAGTTTAAGCGAGATGCTTTCCAAAAGAAGATCTAGATATCTTGTTCGACCAAGGCAAATATCAATGTATTTGTCAAAAAATCTTACAACAAAGTCTCTTCCAGACATAGGTAGAGAGTTTCAAGGAAGAGATCACACAACTGTAATTCATTCAGTAAAAATTATTGAAAAATTAATTAATAACAATCAAGAGATATCGGAAGAGATTCAAAAAATTAAGAATAAAATCTTATATAAAGAAAAAAATGAAATTTAAGGTTGATAGAGACCAGTTATTTAAATCATTAAACTATTGTCAGGGAGTTATAGAAAAAAGAAGTACACTTCCAATACTATCAAATGTTTTGATTGAAGCAAAAAACTCATCTTTAAAAATTACTGCAACTGATTTAGATGTGATTTTTACAAATTTAATAAAAGATATTAAGATTGAAAAAGAAGGTAGCACCACAACGTCAGCCGCCATTATTTATGATATTGCAAGAAAAATTCCTTCAGGAAGTGAAATTAATTTTAATTTGGTGAATGATAACAAACTTCAAATGGAGTCACAAAAATCTAAATTTAATTTATTGTGTTTGAACTCAAGTGAATTTCCACTTACAGATGAAAACTTTAACACAAATGAATTTTTAATTAATTCTAAACTTTTATTGAAAGTAATAAACAAAACAAAATTTTCAATTTCTAATGATGAAACTAGACACTATTTAAATGGCATTTTTCTTCATGTAAATGAAAAAGAAAAAAATTTTTTTCTAACAGCAGCAGCAACCGATAGTCACAGAATGTCAGTTTCAAAAATAAAATTGGAATCAAAAGTAAATTTTGACCCAATAATTTTACCAAAAAAAACAATTCATCAACTATCTTCGTTGCTAGAGGATCAAGATCAAAATATCAAAATTTGTAATATAAAATCAAAAATCAAATTTGAATTTGGCCAAAGTGTTTTGATTTCAAAATTAATAGATGGCAAATTTCCAAACTATACTCAAGTCATACCAAAAAATAATGAAAAGAAACTAGAAATCAATCTAAAGATTTTTTTAGATTCAGTCGATAGAGTTGCTTCAGTATCAACAGATAAAAAAGAAGGTGTAAAATTTCATTTATCAAAAGATCTTCTTAAACTTTCAGTTAATAATCCTAATAGTGGAGATGGCAGTGAAACTTTAGAAGTAAAATTTGAAGACCAAATGGAAATTAGTTTTAATTCAAAATATCTAATTGATGTTGCCTCTCAAATTGAAGGAGATAAAATTATTTTTTATTTAAACGAAACTGGTTCGCCAGCATTAATAAGAGATCTTGGTGACAGCAATAGTATTTTTGTTGTAATGCCTATGAAAGCTTAATTTATTTTATTCATTTCTGAATAAATTATATTTTCTAGTTCTTTTATAAATAAATCTTTTTCTATACCAGGCATAATTGGTTTTAAGATTGAAACTGTAATCTGGCCATTAGTTTTTTTTAAGCCTTTTTTAGGCCAAACATTTCCAGAATTAAGAGCTATTGGAATACATTTAATTTTTAAATGTTCATATATTCTTCCAACACCTTTTTTAAAAGGCACCTTTTCATTTGGCAGTATTCTAGTTCCTTGTGGAAATATTATTAAAGGACGTTTTGTTTTATTAACAGTATAATAAATTTTTTCTAAAAATCCTAAATTTTCTTTTGTTGTTATATTTCTGTCAATTGCGATAGAATTAATTTTTTTTAAATGCCAACCAAAAACTGGAATTTTAAGTAGTTCTTTTTTCAGAATAAATATTGGTGAATTTATAATTGTTTGCAAAAAAAAGGTTTCAAATATTGATTGATGTGAGCAGGCAACAAAAAAAATTTCATCTTTTAGTATATTTTCTTTTCCAATAATATTTATTTTGTTGCCTAAAAAAAATTTTATACAAAATACTGACCAGTGACCTAATAATTTTCCTAAAAAAAGTATGATCTTGTTAGGCAAAATTAAAGCAGGAATAGCTAGAAGAAAAACTAAAATAATTCCAAAATAAAAAAAAATATTAAATAAAAAATTTCTAAGCATAATAAAACTTAAATAAAATCGAATTTAAATTAATTTGTCTAAATTTTCTCTTCTTCTAATTAATTTTATATTCGATTTATTTACTAAAATTTCAGCAGCTCTTGGTCTAAAACAATAATTTGAAGCAAGAGACATTCCATAAGATCCGACATCTGAAATTAGAAGAAAATCTTTTTCTTTAATTTTTTGGTATTTTTTTACTGTTAAAAATTTATCTGAGCTTTCACAGCATGGACCAACAAATTCAATATTTTTTCTAATTATTTTTTTATTTTTTTTGATTGGCAATATTAAATGTTTAGAATTGTAAAGAGCTGGCCTAATTAAGTCATTCATTCCACTATCTAGAATAACAAAATTTTTTTTATTTGTATTTTTAATATAGGTAATTTTTGTAATAAGTATTCCTGCATTTCCAACTATCAATCTTCCAGGTTCAAAAATAATTTTACATCTTTTTTTTGCAACAAATTTTTCAACTAAATTATTATATTTTTTTAGGTCAAAATTTTTAATTTTATTTTCATACGAGATACCCATGCCTCCACCTAGATCTACATATTTAAATTTTATTTTTGATTTTCTAATTACTCTCTCTAGAATTTTTAATGTTTTTTTGAATGGTTCAATTCTTAAAATTTGACTTCCTATATGTACGCTTAAACCTTGAAGAGAAAGGTTTTTAAAGTTTTGAAATTCTTTTATTAATCTTAAAAAATTATTTTCAGTTAACCCAAATTTATTTTCACTTGAGCCAGTAGAAATCTTTTTATTTGTTCCAGAACTAATATTTGGATTTAATCTAATCCCAACAGATGTAGTTACAGAATTCTTTTTTGATATTTTGTTAATTAATTTTGCTTCGCTTTCTGATTCTATATTTATGAGTAGTATTTTCTTTTTTATTGCAAAAATTAGTTCCTCTTCAGTTTTTCCAACACCGGAAAAGACAATTTTTTTTGGGTTGATGCCTGCTTTTAGAGCTATTTTTAATTCTCCTATTGATACAACATCTGCCCCACAACCTTCTCTATTTAAATTTTTTAAAATTTCCAAATTTGAATTCGATTTAACTGAAAAACAAATTAGAGGCTTAATTTTATTAAAACAATTTTTAAAATTATTTAAATTTAACTTTATTTGAGACAGAGAATAACAATAAAAAGGTGTTTTAAATTTTCTAGACAATTTATCTACCGAAGAATTATCTACATAAAAAAGTCCGTTTTTATATTTCAAAAATTGAATTTTTTTATCCATGTATTTTTATATTTTCAAATTTTTCTATTTTTCCTTCTTTGTAGACAGGATCACTTTTTTTTCCACAGGCACACATAAAAGATAACAATAGAATTATAGCTATAATTTTTTTCATTATTTTATTTCCTTTTTATACTTTTTTATCATCTTTTTTATATTTTTAAACGATGTTCCTCCATAGGAAGATTTTAAATTGATAGAATTATAAATATCAAAAACCTTAAGAACATCTTTAGAAAGATTTAATTTTAAATTATTTACCTCATTTAAACTAAGTTTGTTTAATTTTTTATTTTTCTTTTCAGCATAATTAACTAATTTTGCAGATGCTTTGTAAGCATTTCTAAAAGACATTTTTTTGTTTTGGACTAAATAATCAGCAAAGTCAGTTGCAGTTGTAAAGCCTTCATTTGCTAATTCAAGCATTCTTTTTTTGTTTGGTTGAAGATTATTTATTACCTCAATCAAAATAACAATTGATTTTTTTAAATTATCAAAACTGTTAAAAACTATCTCTTTATCATCTTGCAAATCTTTAAAATAGGATAGGGGAAGACCTTTTAAAACTGTTAACATTGAGTTTAGACTTCCAAAGCTTATTCCTGTTTTACCTCTTAATAATTCTAATGGATCTGGATTTTTTTTTTGAGGCATTATTGATGAGCCCGTTAAAACTTTGTCAGAAAGTTTTATTAAATTAAATGCATCTGAAATCCAAATAATAAGCTCTTCAGCAACTCTTGAAATGTGTAAAGAACAGATAGCAGTACTAGACAAAAAATCTAAAGCAAAGTCTCTATCTGATACTGTATCAATAGAATTGTTAGTTGGTTTTTTAAAACCAAGTTTTTTTGAAGTATAACTTCTATTTATTTTATATGAGGTTCCAGCTAATGCCGCTACTCCCAAAGGATTCTCCAAAAGATTTTCCATGTTATTTAAAAATCTTTTTTTGTCCCTTTTGAACATTTCAACATAAGCAAGTAAATAGTGCGCAAATGATATTGGCTGAGCATTTTTTAAATGAGTAAATCCTGGCATCAAAGTTTTTACATTTTTTTCAGATTTTTTGATAATTATTTTTATTAGAATATTTAAATCATTTATTATTTCTTTTGTGGCATCGAGCAACCACATTTTGAAATCTGTAATTACTTGATCGTTTCTTGAACGAGCTATATGCATATAACCTGCATCATCACCTATTATTCCAAAAAGTCTTTTTTCAATATTCAAATGTATATCTTCATATTTTTTTTGAAAAACAAATTTATTATTTTTTATTTCATTTTTAATTTTTTTTAATCCTTTAATTATTTTATTAGCTTTTTTTTTATCTATAATTTTTTGTTTACCAAGCATTGATGTATGAACAATTGAAGATTCAATATCTTGCTTATAGAGTCTTTTATCAACATCAATTGAAGAACCTAGATTTTGAAAAATTAATGAGGTTTCATTATTAAATCTAGTTTGCCAAACTGTTTTATTTTTTTTATTCATAGCTTATGATACTTCTCTAGTATATTTAATTTAATTATGAGATTTTTAAAACTAAAATTTATTTTTGTTTCTTTTTTTCTTTCATTTTTGTTCATTTACAATGCAAATGCAGGAAAAAAAGTTCCTTTTGATAATATTGTGGTTCACAAAAAACCCCTAAATTACGAAAAAATTATTTTTGAAGATTTTAATGGAAATATTATTAATCTAAAAGATTATAAAGCAAAAATTTATTTATTAAATTTTTGGGCTACTTGGTGTGCTCCCTGTAAGAAAGAAATGCCATCATTAGATCAGCTTAATAAGATTAAAGGAATAAAAGTATTTCCAATAAATGTAGACAAAAAAAATCAAAAAAAAACAAAAAAATTTTTTGATGATTTAAATATAGAAAGCTTGTCTATTTTTTTTGATCCAAAATCAAATTTACCTAATTTATTTAAACTGAGAGGAATTCCAACAACCTTAATTTTGAATAGTGAAAACAAAGAATTTGCTAGAGTGATGGGTTATATTAATTTTTCGGATCCAAAGTTTATAAATTGGATATTATCAACAGAAAATTGAAATGAAATTTTGTTTACAAACTAAGATTATCGAGCCACTTTCAGGAAACAAACCTAAAAATGCAATTATTCTTTTGCATGGTTATGGAGGCGATGGAAATGATATTAGTATTTTAGCAAATTATTGGAAAAGATTCTTACCAAATACAATTTTTTTTTCTCCAAATGGTCCAGAAAAATGTTCTGTGAATCCATCTGGATACCAGTGGTTTGATTTAAGCAAAGATGACAATAATTATATTACAAAAGAAGCTTTAAAGTCGGAACATAAGATTAATCAATTTTTAAACGAAATTAAAAATGAATATTCTTTAGATTCCAAAAATATTTCGTTATCTGGTTTTAGCCAAGGCTGCATGATTGGATTGAATGTAGCTTTGAAGCTAGAAGAAAAAATAAATTGTTTAGTTGGATTTTCTGGAAGAATAATTAATAAATCTCATCTAATTGATAAAATTAAATCTAGACCAAATATTTTTTTGCTTCATGGAGATAAAGATGTTGTGGTTCCAGTAATCAATTTATTGGAATCAAAGGAATTTTTTTTAAAAAATAATTATAAAATTAAAACAAGAATATTAAAGAATTGTGAACATTTTATACCTACCGAAGCCTCTAGTCTTGCATTGGAATTTTTAAAAAAAAATTTGTATCAATAAATATTAATTTTAACTACTAGTTGAAATATTTTTTTTTGTAAGCTAGAATAAAATTATGATTATTTCTACTGCCGAGAAAATTCCGTTGGAAAAATGTCCTGCATTGGTTTTAAATGCAGATTTTAGACCTTTGAGCTATTATCCTTTGTCATTATGGTGTTGGCAGGATGCAGTTAAATCAGTTTTTTTAAACAGAGTAAGTATTGTTTCAAACTATGATAGAAAAATAAGAAGCCCCTCTTTTGAAATGAAATTACCAAGTGTTATAGCTTTAAAAAGTTTTATTAAACCACAAGAACATCCAAACTTTACAAGGTTTAATGTTTTTCTAAGAGATAAATTTACGTGTCAATATTGTGGTAATAAAAAAGATTTAACATTTGATCATTTGCTTCCAAAATCAAAAGGAGGAAAGACAGATTGGGGAAATGTTGTTACAGCCTGTTCTACTTGTAATGTTAAAAAAGGTGGAAGGTTATATGAAAAATCACAAATGTTTTTAATAAGAAAACCTTTTCAACCTTCTATAGACGAGCTTCATAAAAATGGAAGAAATTTTCCTCCTAATTTCCTACATGAAAGTTGGATGGACTATTTATATTGGGATGTAGAACTAGAACCTTAATTCTTAAATTTTTTTTGAAATATTTATTGCGATTTTTGATCCAGTTTTAATAACCTTGTCCATAATTGTATACAATCCATCTTTTGATGCCCCAGATTCATATGCAATATCCTTATGATGAATCTCATCATCTCTAAATTTTAAGATTTTATCTTTTAATTTTTTTTCGTCTTTTTCTAATTGATTTAGTTGACCCTTATAATGGTCTTCAATTACCTCTTCTACAGATGCAGTACATAGCATAGTAGCTTTTTTTCCTAACAAAGCAGAGCCAAAACCTAACCCTACTCCCATTAAGTCCCACAATGGTAAAAATACTGTAGGTTTAATTCCACGTTTTTTTATTTCAGAATCAAAAAATTCATAATGTTCTTTTTCATGATGCTTCATATCACTTATTTTTGATTTTAATTTTTCATCTTTTCTTAGTGTATTTAAAGCTAAAAGTTGTCCCTCGTATATCTTGATTGCACCTCTTTCGCCCGCATGGTCAACTCTAATGATTTCTTCAATTATTTTTTTATCTGTTTTTTTCATAATTATTAAATAATTTTATAAATATAGCACTTAAACAAAAAGAAAAAATAGCATTAATTGTAGCAATAGACAGGCCCAATATTCTAAAATCGACATCCTTACAGCTTAGATTGATTTTTTGTAGTTCTTTAAGAAGTTCATTTTTTGATAAATTTTCTAAGGAATCTTTACATAGAAATGATTCATCAAAAAAACCTTGTTCTATACCAAAGTGATAAAATGCTAAAATTGTACTTCCAACGAATGTTAAACATAATATTAGTAAAGTTATTTTTGTAAATTTTTTTATAAATAAAATGTTCAATATTAATATTATAGAAAAAAAATAAGGTATTCTTTCATATAAACAAAGCTTGCAGGGTTTGTATCCAAGCCCATGCTCAATAAAATAGGCCGCAGAAATAGAAAAAATTATTAGTAATAAAATTATAAATAGAATGGTGTTTTTACTTTTAGACATGCTACATTACCAAGAAATAAATTATTGAACCGATCACAATAATTGTTAAGCCTATTATTATCGACCACTTAGTTCCTTGTTTTTCCAAAAATGGTCCAAAAGAGTGTCCAAATTTATAAGTCAGTATTGCAACTAAGAAAAATCTTAAACCTCTTGTAAAAACACAAATAATTATGAAGAAAAATATGTTAAAATGTATAAATCCACTTGATATAGTTAAAAGCTTAAAAGGTAACGGAGTAAATCCTGCGGTAAAAAGAATTCCAAACCAAGAAATAAAACCTCCTTTAGTAGAAAATTTTTCCTTTAAAAAATTTGGATCTTCATATCCATAAAGTTCAAATATTTTAAACCCAATTTCATTAAAAAAAATATATCCAATCAAATATCCAAAAAGCGCTCCAAAAACCGAAAAGATAGTAGCAATTAATGCTATTTGCAAAAAATCTTTTTTTTTGGCAACAACCATCGGAATTATCATTACGTCAGGTGGTATTGGAAAAAAAGAACTTTCTATAAAAGAAACAAAAGCCAAAATAGGTTTTGCATACCTATATCCAGCCCAAGCTACACATTTGTCATATACCTTTTTAAACATTTTTTAGTTTTATTATAATATATAGTTTTATATTATTTATAGTATGAATATAAAATGTACATTATATAAGCTGATTATAAGTTTAGTATTGTCGCCAATTATAATTTACCCCATTATATATTTGGCTAAATTTGCTGGTGCTTCCTACGATTTTAGTCATGGTGAAACTTTTGCTATTTGGATATTAATGGCAATACTAATTTCTCAATCTATAGTTTTTAAAAAAAGCTAATTAAGGGGCGAATGGCGGAACTGGTAGACGCGTTGGACTCAAAATCCAATGGTAGCAATACTGTGAGAGTTCGAGTCTCTCTTTGCCCACCAGAATTTTATGAGACTAAATGAATTTAATAGTTTAATTGATTTATTTTTTTATCAATCTAAAAAACAAAAATTTAATGACATTTTTTTAGAATGGTTAAACCCCAATAATCAAAAAAAAATTACTTGGGGTGAGGCAACTTCAAATATATATAAATTATCAAAAGTAATTAAAGAAAGCATTAAACCAGGAGATAGATGTTTATTAGTTTCTGAAAATAGACCTGAATGGCTTATTTCCGATTTAGCAATAATGTTAGCTAACGGAATCACTGTTCCAGCGTATACAACATATACAGAAAATGATTATGAATATTTAATTCATGATTGCGAACCATCTGTGATCATCATTTCAAATGAAAATATTTTTAAAAAATTAGAAAAAAGTATAAAGAAAAAAGAATTTATAAAGAAAATTATAATTTTTGATAAAATAGATAGACAAAATAATTCTTTAAAAGTTGAAAATATTGATTCTTTAATTAATTTTGAGCTTAAAGAGAATGATAAAACAATAAATCAAAATTTAAAAAGAAATGATCCAGCATGCATAATTTATACATCAGGGACATCTGGAAATCCAAAAGGTGTTATTTTGAGTCATGGAGGAATCCTTAATAATTGTGAAGGTGCTTTAGAATTACTAAAAAATTTAATAAAAGAAAAACCTGTTTTTTTAACTTGGCTTCCGTTATCCCATTCTTATGAACATACAGTTCAATTTGTTCAAATAGCTGTGGGGGCAAAAATTTATTATGCAGAAAAAATAGAAAAGTTATTGGATAATATTTCTGAATCAAGGCCTACAATTATGACTGCAGTTCCAAGATTTTATCAAAATTTATCAAATAAAATAAAAATTAATTTTGATAAACAAAAAGGGCTTAAATCAAAATTAATTAAAAAAACAATTTCATTAGGAATAAAAAAATTATTAAAAACAAATATGAGTTTTTCTGAAAAATTGATTAATTCTATTTTGGATATTATTGTAAGAAAAAAAATAAAAAAGCAATTTGGAGGAAGACTTAAAGCCTTTGTTTCTGGAGGAGGACCTTTGGATAAAGATATAGGTGAATTTCTTAATGCTATTGGATTGCCTACTTTGCAAGGATATGGACTTACAGAAACCTCTCCTGTTGTTAGTTGCAATTCAATAGATAATATTAAAGTTGATACAGTTGGTTTACCATTTAAAGGGAACAAAGTTAAAATTGCAGATGATGGTGAAATATTAGTTAAAGGCGAAAATGTTATGCTGGGCTATTGGAACAATCCAGAAGCCACAAATAAAACAATTATAGATGGATGGCTACATACCGGCGATATTGGAGAAATTGATTCAGAAAATGGTTACTTAAAAATTACTGATAGAAAAAAAGACATAATAGTAACATCTGGTGGAGATAACATTTCACCAGCAAAAATTGAAAATATGATCACTTTGTTCCAAGAAATAGAACAATGTATGGTTTACGGAGATAATAAAAAATATTTAGTTGCTTTAATTGTTCCAAATAAGGATTTTGTTAATCAAATAAAAAAAATTGATGAAAAAATTATGCAAGTTAATAAAAAATTAACTCAAATAGAAAAAATAAAAAAATATTTCATTGTTAATGAAAATTTTACAATTGAAAATGATTTATTAACGCCAACAATGAAAGTCAAAAGAAACAAAGTGATTAAAAAATACAAAGATAATTTTGAAAAACTTTACAAAAGTTAAGAATTTCAATTAATAAATTAATTTATTAACAACCTGAAAAAGTATTGGTATTGCTTATTTATTTAAATAATAATTAAAAAATTTAGTTTTTATTTTTTAAAATAAATTTTTTTAATTTTTATTAAATAATTTATGTTTGACATAAGTAAAAAAAAACATAAAACTAAAATATATGAACGAATCAAAGGTGATTTGTTTTAATTAAAACAAAAAAAGGGAGCTAAAGATGGCTAAAAGAAGAAGAAAAGCTAAGAAGAAGAAGAAAGCTAAGAAAAGAAGAAGAAGAAGAAGATAGTCTTTTCTTAACTTAATTTACGCTCCTTATGACAATAGTTGTAAGGGGCGTTTTTTTTATGCCTCTGGTACCGGAGGAAGTCTATTTAAAGCCTTGTCCATTTTTTTTTGTGTGTTTTCATGAGTTATTTTAAGAACAATTTGAAATTCACTTAACATTCTTTCATAGGCTTTTTCAAACAATTGTCTTTCACTATAAGATTGATCAACTAGAGTATCATTTCCTTTGTTAAGGTCTCTCACTACTTCTGCAAGTTCATAAATTTTTCCAGAATTAATTTTTTGATCATATTCTTGCGCTCTTCTACTCCACATTGTCCTTTTAATTTTAGGTTTACTTTTTAAGATATTTAAAGATTTATTAACTTGATTTATTGTGGCTAGAGGGCGAAGATAAGATTGTTTATTGATAGGTAACAAACCTAAAGCCTTGTCCTTTTCAAATTTTATATCATAACATTGCACATCTATTCCTCCAATTGTCTTAGTGCTAACAGCCAATATTTGACCGACTCCATGTTTTGGATAAACAACATAGTCTTTTGGTTTAAAGATTTTTTTTTCAGTTGCTTGTTTTTTTATTTTGGTGATTTCAGTTTTTTGATCACTGCTTTTTTGTAGTTTTAAAATATCTTCTTTTTTTTGAATCTTTTTTGTCTTAAGTTTTTTGACTTTCTTATTTTTTTTTATTTTTTTTGCTTTTTTCTTTGGCATTTTCACTTTAAATTTTCTTTAAAATATTTGTCAAACTTATTATCTTCTTTTCTGAATTTGTCGGCATCAATCGGAGGATCTTTTCTCTGATTAATATTCGGCCAAATTTCAGAATATTTTTTATTTATTTCTAACCATTTTTCTGAACCTTCTTCTGTATCAGGCTTAATTGCATCAACAGGACATTCAGGTTCACAAACGCCACAATCTATACATTCATCTGGATTAATTACAAGCATATTTTTTCCCTCATAAAAACAATCGACTGGGCAAACATCTACACAATCAGTTAATTTACATTTTATGCATTTTTCATTTACTATATAGGTCATATATTTTTTTCTTTAATTATTTCAGATTTGATTTCGCCGCATTCTCTATCACTAATATAAAGTAGAGAGGATAATCTTCTCATTAAGTTTGCTTCATACATGTCTGCTTTTTCATCCGAATAAATAATTTTCCAAATAATCTTAATTATTTTTTTTCTAAAATCTATATCTGAATTTTTTATTTCCCTCGTAAATTCTAAAATTTGATTTGCTTCAGATTCCTTTTTTTCAGCTTCTTTTAGGATTTTTTTTAATTCATCTTCTTTTTTTTTATAAATTTCGGATAAGCTTTTTAATATTATTAATTTTTCTTTTTCGGTATAATTTTCATCCATTTTAGCAGCATGAACTAATAACGAACAAACTAAGACTGATTTTTCCATTTTATTTATTATTTAAAATTAACAGATGACAATATGTCAAATGGGTTATTCTTATTTATTTTTTTTATATTCTTATTTTTAATTCTTTTTGGTTTATAGCTAAAATACGTCTCATTATCTTTATTTTTATTCTCAAATTTATAATTCATAAGTTTTAAAAGATTAGTAAAATTTTCAGTGTTAGATCCTAATAAATTTATCATATCAGAATTCAATTTTATTTTATCATCCTTTGTATTTTCAATAATTTTTATAAACAATCTTTCTAAAATATCTATACGTACATAATAGTCATTAAATTTTTCAAATCCACATATCAACATAAATTTTTGATTAAAATTCTTTTCTACAAAAAAATTAAGCCCAAATTTTGGGGGATTTAAAGATAGATTTTTTCTGAAAAAATTTTTCCATAATAATATTCTTAAAGTAACTGCGCTTGGTTTTAATATTCTGTGTAGATAAACATGGTATCTTCCAATTTTTACACCTTTGTTCCTTAACAATTTTCTATCGTCCTGAGATAGTTTTTTTGTAAATTCATTAACAAGATCTCTTTTTAATACTCCATTATTTTCATATAACTGATAACAAAGCGCTCTAACTGAGCTATTTTTCTTTTCAAAGCTATTTAAAGAAACTAGATCTTTTAATTCTGAATAAATTAGATTTTTAAGCCATTGATATAAAAATTCACTTAATTTTTTTTGATTTGTAGTTTCCAAAAAATCGTCAGTGATTATTTCAATATTTGGTTCAAGGTAATTTTTTCCTGGAATAATATTTGCTATAGGATTATTTTCCCAATAGATTTTAAAATCATTTTTTAACTCTAAAATATTGTTTTGAATTATCTTTTCTGCTCTTTTTTTCAACTCAGGAATTATTGCTTGTCTAGTTGCTTTTTTCAAAGATTTAATATCTGTGTCTAAAGTTCCAGCTTTTAGATCTAGATTTAATTTTAAACCTTTTAGTTCTCCAACAAAATATCCATCTATTATAATATCTTTTTCATTTTTTATTTCAGTTTTTAAAATTGAATCTTGTTTTAGTCCCCTAGCTAAGGTGCTAGCTCTTTTATCAATAAAAGTTTTGCTTAGTTCTTCATGAAGTCTATCAGAAAGTTTATCTTCAAGAGATTTAGTTCTTTCAACCCAATAATCTTGGTTTTCTACCCAGTTTTTTTTATTACTCACATAAGACCAAGTTCTTACATTTGCAATTCTATTAGTTATAGAATCTACATTTCCTGTTAGTTTATCTAAATTTTTTAATTCTTCTTTCATATAACTATTTGGAACTCTTTTTTTCCCAGTAGTTAAAAAATTAAAAACTTTGCTGACCACTTCTAAATGATGACCATAAGTTTGTTTTACAAAATCGGGTATTTGACAACATTCCCATAAAGTTTTCAGAATATCTTTTTTATTTTGAATATTAAATTTGGAAGGATCTTTTAAAAAATATTTCAATATTTTTTCATCTTCACATTCATTAATTCTTCTCAAGAAGCTTTTTTTAGGTTTGGCTTCAAGGGATTCTAAAAGTGCATTAATATTTTGAAAATTTAAATCAGAATTTCTCCAAAAAATACTTGTCAAATCTTCTAATTTATGATTTTCAATCAATTCAATTTCTTCTGATGATAAGTTTTCACAATCACCTGTAATACTAAAACTACCATTATTTAAATATCTTCCAGCTCTTCCAGCTATTTGAGAAATTTCTGTAAGATTTAATTTTCTAAGTTTTTTTCCATCAAATTTTTTTAAACTTGAAAAATAAACATTATCTAAATCCATATTAAGTCCCATGCCAATAGCATCAGTTGCTACTAAATAATCTACATCACCAGATTGATATAATTGTACCTGGGAATTTCTTGTTTTTGGACTTAAAGATCCCATTATAATTGCCGCTCCTCCTTTTTGTCTTCTAACCAGCTCGGCAATTGCATAAACATCTTCAATAGAGAAAGCTATAATCGCTGATTTTCTATTTAATCTAGATATTTTTTTATGACCACCATAAGCCAATTTTGACAATCTTGTTTTTCTTATAAATTCAATATCTTCTTTAAGTAAAAGAATTATATTCTTGATTACATCAGAACCTAAAAACATTGTAACCTTTTCTCCTCTTAAATTAAGAAGTCTGTCAGTAAAAATATGTCCTCTTTCATGATCTGCACACATTTGAATTTCATCAATACCTACAAAATCAACTGATTTATCAATTGGCATCGATTCCACTGTACATAAATAATATTTAGCATTTGAAGGAATTATTTTTTCTTCCCCCGTGATTAAAGCTACTTTTGATGAATCAATTTTTTTGCATATTTTGTCGTAAACTTCTCTTGCAAGAAGTCTTAAAGGAAAACCTAACATTCCACTCTCAAAACCTAGCATTGTTTCAATTGCCATATAGGTTTTCCCAGTATTTGTTGGGCCTAAAACTGCAACGATTTGTTTTTTATTGAATTCCATTTTTTGTGTTTATGATTTTTGTTTATACTATATGTAGCTTATCCCTTAGAACAAAAGAAGACTAAAACATGACCGAATCGTTTGAAAAAAGTTCTCATTTTCAGTTTTTAAAGTTTTAAGACTAACACAATTAAAATAATTTCTATATTGTTTTTTTTAATTATTTTATCCTAGAATTTTATGAACAATGTGCTTTGGAAGTCTTCTGTTGACAGATTAAATAAATCAAATTTATCAAAATTTGAAAGGTTTCTTCAGGAAAAATATAAAGTTAATTTTGAAAAAGATTTTAATAAAATATTTGATTGGAGCATCAAAAACAGAGGTGACTTTTGGAAATCTGTTTGGAAATTTTCAAATGTCAAAGGTGAATTAGGACAAAAAATATTTGAAGAATCGGAGGTTTTTTTTAAAGATGAATTTTTTATTGATTCAAAACTTAATTTTTCAGAAAATTTGTTGAAAAAAAATGATGATTCAATTGCTTTAACTTTTATAAGCGAAAATAATTTAAAAAAAGAAAAAACTTGGAACCAACTTAAACAAGACGTTATTATATTATCGAACTGGTTAAAAGAAATTAACATAAAGAAAAATGATAGAGTGGCAGCATATTTGCCTAATAGTATTGAAACAGTCGAGGCATTTTTGGGAACAGTTGCAATAGGTTCAATATGGTCATCATGTTCACCAGATTTTGGAACAGAAGGTGTAATTGAAAGGTTTTCACAAATTAATCCAAAAGTTATTTTTATTGTTGATAAATATTTTTATAATGGAAAAAAAATAAATGTACTAGAAAGAACACAAGAAATTATAAAAAAAGTTCCTTCAATTGAACATGTGGTTATAATTAATTATGATAAAAAAGAAGATTTGAGAAAAGAGATAAAATTTAAAAAAATAAAAAAATATAATTTTAACGATATTCTTCTTAATAAAAGGAAAGATTTTAAATTTGAAAAATTTGATTTTAATCATCCTTTAGCAATTTTATATTCAAGTGGAACAACAGGAAAACCAAAATGTATTTGTCATAGAAGTGGAGGAGTTTTATTACAACATTTAAAAGAACATCTTTTGCATTGTGATATAAAAGAAAATGATAATATTTTTTATTTTACTACATGTGGATGGATGATGTGGAATTGGCTAGTTAGCGCCTTAGCTTGTAAAGCATCAATTGTGCTTTTTGATGGTTTTCCAATGTATAAAAAAGATGATTTGTTATTCAGAATAGCTGAAAATGAAAAGGTAAGTCTTTTTGGTATTAGTGCTAAATATATTGATACTTTAAGAAAAAAAAAAATTTTAATAAAAAAAAATTTTAAACTTCCTAATTTGAAGACTATCTGTTCAACGGGATCTCCCTTATCAAAGGATGGATTTGAGTACGTATACAAAAATATAAAAAAAGATGTTCATCTATCTTCTATTTCTGGAGGCACAGATATTGTTTCATGTTTTGTTCTTGGAAATATTTATGAGCCTGTTATCTCTGGAGAAATACAAAATAAAGGTTTAGGCATGGATGTTGATATTTTTGATGATAATGGAAAATCAATTAAAAATCAAAAAGGAGAATTAGTTTGTAAAAAATCTTTTCCATCAATGCCTTTGAAATTTTGGAATGATCATAATGATGAAAAATATAAAAATGCCTATTTTTTAAAATATCAAAATATCTGGCATCATGGTGATTATGGTGAAATAAAAGACAGCGGCGGATATATAATTCATGGAAGATCTGACGCAACACTTAATCCTGGAGGAGTACGATTGGGTACTGCAGAAATTTATTCTGAAGTTGAAAAATTTGATGAAGTTCAAGAATCTCTTGTAGTTGGACAAAGCTGGGATAATGATATAAGAATTATTTTATTTTTAGTTCTAAATCATAAACATAAATTAGACGAAAAGCTTTCAATTAAATTGAAAAATCAAATAAAAAAAAATGCATCCCCAAGACATGTTCCATCAAAAATAATTTCAGTTAAAGAAATTCCAAAAACTAAAAATGGAAAAATAGTTGAACTTGCTGTAAAGAACATTATAGAAGGGAATCCAATAAAAAATATTGAGGCATTGGCAAATCCTGAGTCTTTAAATCAATTTAAAAATTTGAAAGAATTGAAAAATTAGAAATGATAAAAGATATAATAAAAAAACTAAAACCTTCTGCAACACTGCTTATAAATGAACAGTCCAAAGCTTTAGAAGCGAAAGGAAAGAAAATTTATAAATTTGGATTTGGCCAATCCCCATTTCCTGTGCCAACGGATGTAGTAGAAGAATTAAAAAGAAATGCACATCAAAATAAATATTTACCCATGCAAGGATTGTTTGAATTAAGAGATTCGGTTTCAAAATATTTAACTAAAAATAAAAAAAACAAATACGAAGCTGACAACATTATGATTGGACCCGGAACAAAAGAACTAATGTTACTTTTACAAATAGCATTTGAAGGCGATATTTTATTGCCTATTCCAAGTTGGGTTTCATATTTTCCACAAGCTTTAATTGGCAGAAATAAAATTCATTGGTTAAATACAAAAAAAGAAAATAATTGGTTTCCCTCAGCTGAGGAAATAGAAAGAACAGTTATTAAAAATAAAATGAAAAAATATATTTTATTTTTGAATTCCCCAAACAATCCATCTGGAAATATTTGTAAAAATCTTAATGAAATTTGTGATGTTATAAAAAAATATAATATAATAGTTTTATCTGATGAAATATATTCTGAACTTGCTTTTGAAAGTAATTGTAAATTTATTTCAGATATTTGTCCTGAAAAGACGATTATAAGCACAGGACTAAGTAAATGGTGTGGTGCTGGAGGATGGAGATTGGGTTTTTTTGCATTTCCTGATGAATTAAAAGAAATAAAAAGTTCCTTAAAAATTTTAGCTAGCGAATCTTTCTCCTCAGTGAGTGCGCCAATACAGTTTGCGACTATATCAGCTTATTCAAATGATCATTCAAAATATATTGATTCAACTAAAAATATTTTAAAAAGTGTTGGACTATTTGTTTATAATACATTGAAATCGAACAATGTTTTAATCAACAAACCTGATGGTGGTTTTTATTTAATGCCAGAATTTATTAATAATAAATTTAAAACATCTTCTGAAATGTGTAATAAAATTTTGAATGATACTGGAGTCGCTATGTTGCCAGGAAGTGAATTTGGGTTTTCAGAAGAAAAAATGCTTGCTAGATTAAGCTTTACCGATTTTGATGGAAGTGAATTTTTAAATAATACCGTAGGTTGTAAAAATATAGATGAAAAATTACTTATAAAATTTGCACCTAATATGGTCGATGGAGTCAACAAATTAAAAAAATGGTCTGAAAATCTTTGAGACTCAAATCCTTTTTCTTGTTAGGATAAATTCTAAATAAATAATTAATCGAGGAGGAAAAATGAAAAAAATAATTTCATCTATTTCTAGTTCTCTTCTGATTTTTATTGCGACATTTTCTTTTTCTAATGTAGCAAAATCAGCAGAGTTCTTTTCCATAGGAACTGGTGGACCTACAGGAGTCTACTTTCAAGTAGGTAATGCCATTTGTAAAATGGTAGCAAAAATACAGTCTGCAGAACATGGAAGAAAAAAAGGAACTGATAAAGCATATAGATGCTCAGCACCTTCTACAGGAGGCTCGACTTATAACATTGGTCAAATAATGGAAGGAGAACTTCAGTTTGGTGTAGCCCAGTCTGACTGGCAATATCATGCTTACAATGGTACAAAACCTGACAAGGTAAAACCATTTAATAATTTGAGAGCAGTGTTTTCTGCCCATCCGGAGCCGTTCCAAATTATTGCTAGAAAAGGTTCTAAGATTAAAAATTGGGACTCTTTAAAAGGCAAAAAAGTAAATATTGGAAACCCAGGCTCAGGTCAAAGAGGAACTTTTGAAGTTCTTATGGAGTCACATGGCGTTGATACTGGTTTTTTTGGATCAACATCTGAACTTACTTCATCAGAACAGTCAGGAGCTCTTTGTGATAAAAAAATTGATGCATTTGGTTACACTGTTGGTGTTCCAAACGCAGGAGTTGCTCAGTCAACAGATGGATGTGGAGCATACATAATTGATTTACAGACAGATGCTGTAAAAAAATTAGTTGCTGACAATCCTTTCTATGCTTTTGCAACAATTCCAAAAGGCACTTATAAAACATCTAAAAAAGATGTAACAACTTTTGGAGTTATGGCATCAGTAGTAACAAGCGCTGATGTACCAGATGAACTAGTTTATGCTGTAGTAAAAGCTGTTTTTGAAAATCTTGATGATTTTAGAAAACAACATCCAGCATTTGCAAATCTAGATCCTAAAAAAATGATCAAGGATGGTTTATCTGCACCATTACATCCAGGAGCAGTTAAATATTATAAAGAAAAAGGCTTAATGTAAGCTTTAAAAAAATTAAAGGCCCAGTTGATTAACTGGGCCTTTTTTTTTATCTTTGTTAAATGTTCAATAATAAAGAAAATGAAAATCCAAGCTTAATTGAAGAGTTTGATGAAGAAGTTGGATTTAAAAAAAATCTCAAAACCTGGAATCTCAAGTTAATTGCTCTTATCGCAATATCTTGGTCTTTATTTCAACTCTGGTATGCATCTCCTTTGCCTTTCATATTAGATTTTGGCAAGTTAATTGATGTGCCGGCAAGAGCTGTACATTTAACTTTTGGTTTAACGCTATGTTTTTTAGTTTATCCAGCACTTAAATCAAAAAAAAAAACACAAATTTCTACTATTGATTTTTTATTTGTTATTTTAGGTTTAATTACAACTCTTTATTTAGCTGTAGATTATGAGGGGCTTGTTTACAGACAAGGTGTGCTTGCTAAAATCCAAATTGGATCTTTAACCATTCCATATGAAATAATTATTGGAACTATTGGAATTTTATTATTATTAGAAGGAACAAGAAGGGCAATAGGGATACCTCTTGTTACGATAGCGGTTATCTTTTTATTATTTTCAATCTTTGGCCAAATAATGCCTGATTTAATTTCACATCAGGGATTATCAATAAAAAGATTAGTTGGCTATCATTGGTTTGGTGGAGAAGCAATTTTTGGAATACCTATAAGTGTATCTGTAAGTTTTATTTTTTTATTTGTACTATTTGGAGCAATTTTAGATGTAGCAGGAGGAGGAAAGTATTTTCTTAACCTAGCCTTTGCTCTTGTTGGAAAAATGAGAGGTGGTCCAGCCAAAGCTGCTATATTGGCGTCGGGACTGACAGGTTTAATTTCAGGATCTTCTGTTGCAAATACAGTCACAACTGGAACTTTTACTATTCCAATAATGAAAAAAACTGGATTACCAGCTGTTAAAGCTGGCGCTGTTGAGGTTGCTGCTTCAGTAAATGGACAAATAATGCCACCTATCATGGGCGCAGCGGCATTCGTAATGGCGGAACTGCTTGGAATTTCTTATTTTACAGTTATTACACATGCTTTTTTGCCAGCCGTTATTTCTTATATTGCTTTGTTTTATATTTCACATCTTGAGTCTATTAAACTTAATATTAAAGGGTTGCCAGAAGATCAAATCCCTCCACTTGGAAAAACTTTTTTGGGAGGAATCCATTATTTAATTCCAATATTTATTTTAATTTACCTTTTGCTAGTTGAAAGATGGACAGCTGCGTCCGCAGTTTTTTATTCAATATTATCTTTAATTCTAATTATATTGATTAAAGAAACTCTTAACTCAAAAAAAAGTGGTTTAAATTATTTAAATGGATTTTTTAAAGGAATAAATAAAGTTATTGGGGGACTTGAAAAAGGCGCAATTAATATGGTTAGCGTTGCAATAGCAATTGCTACAGCTGGTATTATTGTTGGAGCTGTAGCTTCAACAGGGTTAAGCAATAATCTTATTATTATTGTTGAGGCAATTTCAGGCGGTAATGTAATTATATTATTAGGATTAACAGCTATTCTTTGCGTTATTTTAGGAATGGGTTTACCAACAACAGCTAATTATTTAGTTGTTGCAGCTTTAATGGCTCATGTTGTAGTAGAAGTTGGAAGTGCTTCTGGATATATTTTTCCATTAATAGCAATTCATCTTTATGTTTTTTATTATGGATTGATGGCAGATGTTACACCTCCTGTTGGCCTAGCATCTTATGCTGCCGCAGCAATTTCTAGAGCTGATCCAATTAAAACAGGTATTCAAGCTTTTTGGTATAGTTTAAGAACTGGAATTTTACCAATAGTTTTTATTTTTAATAATGAACTTTTGCTTATAGGAATTGAAAGCATTTGGCATGCTTTAATAGTAATTACAACATCTTTAATAGCAATACTTGTTTTTACAGCTGCAACTCAAGGCTGGTTTATAAACAAAATGAAATGGCATGAGATATTAATATTTATTCTAATATCAATGTCGTTATTTAGACCTGATTACATAATGGATAAGTTTTATCCAAAATATGAACATTCTCAAATAGAACTGAACAATTTAGAAACAAAAACGTTAAAATCAAATTATGATGTTCATATGAAAGTTACTAGAAGAACAGAATATGGTGACAGGTATAAGCTTTTTGTAATTAAAAAAGGTACTTTTGATCAAGAGTATTCTTTGAAAGACTACGGCGTAAATTTTGTTGATCAAGAAGGCAGAATTACAGTGGATACACTTACATGGAATGGACTCGCTAAAAAGTCAGGAATTGAAACTGGAGACGTTATTACTGAATTTAAAACTGAAAATTTAGATAGGCCAAATAAAAGGATAGTCTATCCTTTTGCACTAGTATTATTATTTATTTTTGGTTTTTTAAATTATAAAAGAAAATCTAATATATAATTTAACCACCTGGTCCTGCACTAGGTAACCTTAATATTTTCCAAACACCCGAAGCTGTAGCAACAATTTTATTTTCAGCCATTAACTCACAAGTTAAAAAAATCATTGATTTAGTTTTTTTTTGTATTTTTGCAATTCCAATTAATTCTTGGTCTAATTTAACTGCTGAAATAAATTTTAAATCTAATGAAATTGTTACACAAGGTGCATTATCAGCAGATCTATGCGCAGCTGTTCCAGCTCCCGCATCAGTTAGTGCAGCAATAAATCCACCATGCGTTATTCCTGCAGCATTAAGATGATTTTGTTTAATGGTTGTTTTGAACTCATATTCGGTTTCAGAAATATTTCTAAATAGAATCCCTCCATTGTGTTTCATAAAACCAGGATTCTTGCTAATTTGTTCGAATTTATTAGACATATTTTTTTATAGTATAAAAGTTAAAATTAACAAAATAAAAAAAACAATTACTAAAAAATAAATTACAGCTTTTTCTAAGGGTGCATTTAATAACCATTTAAACATATTTTTTTCTATTTTCTCATAACATATTAATCAAAATAAAGCTTTCACTTTGACGGTGATTAAAAAAAAATATATCTTGATAATATTATGCTAAAGGGAAAAATATTATTAACTTTATCTTTTTTATGGATTATTTTGGTTGGTTACTTAACTTGGTTTAATAAACCCCAAACATTTCAGTGGGATGAGTGGGTTTGGTTTGGACTTGTGCCAGCATTAGCTCCCTATATTTTTTTGTCTATATGGAAACCCACTGAATTTGCTAAGTTTATTACTTGTATTAAAAGCTTATTTAATAGCAAATAATCTTATGAATTGTTTGCCAAATATTGAACATATTTTTTAGATTACAATACTTTTATGAAAGTTATTATTTATACTCCTGATCTTGAAGTTGTTTATGAAAAAAGTGTCTTATTTATCCATTACTGCTATGAAAGCATTTTAAGTTTAACAGCTTTAATCAATATTTAATTTTGATCAATTCAATTTTTATTTTTTTAATAGGTTTATGCTTTGGCAGTTTTGCTAATGTATGTATTTATCGTTTACCTAAAAGCAAACAAACATTAGCAGGACGTTCGTATTGTCCTAAATGCAAAAAAAAAATTAAATGGTTTGATAATATTCCTGTTCTTTCTTATTTCTTATTAAATGGAAAATGTAGATCATGTAAAAAGAAAATTTCCCCACAATACCTAATTGTGGAACTCATAATGGGATTTGGTTTTTTACTAATCTTTCTTAATTACCACAACCATTTAGCATCAATATTACTATCAGTATTATTATTGATGTACGTAATTATATTTTTCATTGATCTTAAGCATTTTATTATTCCTGACACATTAAATTTTGGAATAATGATATTAGCTTTATCAAAAAACTTTTTATCTGATTTAGATTTATCCTTTACTCAAATAACCATGCATTCAATTATTGGAGGAATTATTGGATATTTATCAATTTGGATTATTATTTATCTTTATAAAACATTAAAAAAAATGGAAGGTATGGGCTTAGGTGATGCTAAACTTATGGCTGGGATTGGTCTATTATTTGGTTGGCAGTCTGTTCCTTTTGTTCTTTTTGTTTCAGCTATTTTAGGATTATTAATGGTGCTTCCATCTTTAGTAGAAAAGAAAAAAAGTTTAAAATCACAAATCCCTTTTGGGCCTTATATTATAACGGCTGGAATAATTTATTTCTTCTATGGAGATATTTTATATCAGATGGTTTTAGGAGTTTAATTTTCTCTCCAACCCTCCAATTGGACTTTTCCACCACTGCCTTTGGCTTTAGATTTTCCTGTGATCAAATTACCTGTTGACGTAAAGCCTGATATGTTTTTATCAGCTTCACCTGCTATACCGATATAAAGATTATCCCCTTGAACAACTACTTTAGATAAAACCCCAGTACCTAAATGAACATTTAATACAGAGTTTCCACATTTTGTATCGTAAGCCGTTAATATTGCTTTTCCTGTGTTGCAGGCATTTGTAGATGTTGTCGGTTCATAAATTGGAAAATATACCCTATCTTTATCAACCGTAGGTTCGGCGGTAAGTTTTTGTGCTCTCGGTAAATTATCATACCATCCCAGGTCTGTAGTACCTGGACAGGCTGGAGCTGTTTTACATTTAGAAATTGTATTTTTATACTTATACTTTTTTTCTTCTTCATCTGTTTGTATTTTAACAAAGTTTGGAAAATCTTTGTCTTTAATACCATAAGCTCTATTTTGAATTTTGTTGGATTGCTCATGAAGCTTTTGAGTATTACCTGTTCCAAAATATAACCAAAGATTATTATCATTATTTATTGTTACCTCAGGCCTTGTATAAATGTATCTGCCATTTTCTGATGTTGACTCAGCAGAAAATAAAGTAGTTGTTGATATATTTTTAATCACTTTGTCAATATCTTTATTGCAAGTTTTTCCAGAAGGACAAATTAAACTAAAATTTTCTGTTAAATTAACTTTAGTTAACTTTCCCTCAAGGTCAGTAGCATAAACAATTGCACCATCATAATTTGCTTTGTCAGTACCATCTGCGGTGATCACGCTTAAATCTGCTGGTAAAGAATTAACTATATCATTTGAGAATCTTCTAAATTTTACATTTCCTGTACAATTTTCACTTCTTGGGCATGGCCAAGCAGAATCAAAAGTTACTTTTGTTACTGTTGATACACTTCCACTGTTAGAAAATGTTATTGTATGACCAACCGGGGGATTAAATTCTGCTATAAGCGATTCACCTTTTGACGAGTCATAACTTATTCCAGGACTCCATTGGGCAACTTCAAATACTGTGTTATTGTTAGTTAAAATACCACCCACTCTACTGCCCAAATTACCACCCCAACTATAAGATTGTGCGGCTGAGTCTTCTATATCAATGACTTTAAGCAATCTTCCTTCGTCTTCTATGTCCATGACAAATACAGCCGAACCATAATTTGGATTAACTGCCCCATTATATCCTCCACCAAAGACTGCAACCCATTTATCTTTACCGCTAACTTTGATTCTAATAATTCTAGGCGTTGACCACGTTTCTCCTAATTTTCTATAATCATATTTAGGATCCAGACCACTTCCACCCCTATAACCAAATTCTGATTTTAAGCCATCCACATCCCAATGTTGAATAGCTTTATTTGATTCATCATTATTTATTGCAAAAAGATGAGTTGGATTATTAATATCTGTTATATCAATTGCATATAAACCTTTTCCTCCTGCTCCAAGCCCACCTAATAAGACTGTTCGCCACCTTGGATTGTTTGTGCTGTCATCAGGAGTGTCATCAAAATAAATATCTTTAACCACAGGCGATCCATCAATACCATAAATAGGATTTGTTGAATTAGCTTTACTCGATGGGATTTTTTCAAGATTACCTAGAACATTAGGCGGAATATAACCCCACAACTCTTCACCATCCGAAGTTTTAAAGGCATGAAGAATACCGTTATTGGCCCCCGCTAGCACTACTTCTGTTCTATTGGCACAAGAGCCACCACAACTCGAACCATTTTTAAAATTATTATAATTATTTTGCGATCTGTAATACGCATCTTTCTTATCATAATTGGTTGATCCATCATTGGCTGAAGAAAGTGAATCTGGCGCTCCTACTACAATTAGTTCGGAATGATATATATCTGCAAGTTTATGGATCGATTCCGTTTTATTACTATCGGCGTCTTGATCGTAAGTATCAACACCCCTTATAAAATTAATTAAATTATCAACTTCTGTATCTGTTGGTGATTGGCTTGGAAATAGTAATGGTTTTAAATGATCTCGATCGGTTGTTGTAAAGTTATTAGTTCCCGTTGTGCTTATACCAGTTGTCCATATTTTTCTTGATGAAGCGCTTTTGCTATTCAGTTTGTCAGCAGCATCCCACTGAACGGCACCAAAGCTCCCATTTGTATTTAATTTGTATTTTTTTAAGCTACCTTTCCACTGTTTGTTCTTTTCATACTCAAAGGTTGATTGATAAATATAACTTCCTTTGGTGACATCTGACATCACGGCTGGCGTGGTAAATGTTAATTTTCCAGAGATTGCCTGTTTAATAGCATCGGTTAATTTGGCCAATAATTCTGTTTGATTGGATGCGTATAAAGGCTTAACAGTTCCTCCTGCTGTAGCTAATGTACTATAATTTGTGTTAGCTCCACTCAGTCCAAAACCTACCGCAAATGTTTTGATGTTGTAAGCATTTTTAATTTGTTGAGCTATGCTTATAACAGTGCTGTGTCCAGACCAATAACCATCACTAATGACAATTAAATAATTAACAGAACAACTTAAATTCCAATTGGCAACCTGACCGCTGGTAAAATAATTTCTAGCAATATTCATTGCTCTTGCAAGATCAGTTCCTCCACTTGCATAAACTCCATCTACGTTGCTATAAATCGTTTTGGCGCCGGTATCGCTAATTTTTACTCTGATATTGTGCCGAGTTCCCCATTCCATAAGACCAAAGTTTGCCCCCGACGTAAGATCCGTATTGGAGACAATTTTTTTAATAACTTTTTTAGCCGCATCTAGCCTTGTGCCTGCGCCACCCCCAAAGGTATCGGTTTCAGTTAGACTGGTATCGAATTTTCGAATGGCATAATTATAATGATCCGCTACATAAATGTTATCACTGCTATCTACATGCATTCCGTAAGGATACGCAAAAGCTGACGACGAAGACCAGCTTCCAACTTTTGCTTGATAAGTCATACTGGAATTAAATTTTTGAAGTCTGCTATTAAAAAGGTCTACTGCATAAATATTTCCACTGCTATCATATCCTGTATCCAGAGGTCTTCTAAAATATCCATTTGATGATGAATATGATGTGCTTGAACTTCTTACATGACTAAGCGCACCAGAAACTATTGAAAATTCAGAAATTTCATTTCCATTATATGATGCTACAAGCAATTTGTTTTCAGAGCTGTTAACAGACATTCCCCAAGCATAATTTACATTACTTTGTCCCACTAAATAACGTCCAGCATACGATAACGCAGAGTTATATTTCTCAATTGCACTACTAGGATTTCCAACCCAAACATATTGGCTAGTTACAGCTATTGCATGTGGATAGGCGGAATAAGTAGTTCCTTTTCTTTTACATTTTCCATTTAAATCTAATACTATTATTCTTTTATTGAAAGTATCAGCTATATAAATTTCATCATTGTAAATATCAAACTGTCTTGCATAAGCCCATCTGTTGCAGCTATTTCCATAGGCACCAAAACTTCTTAAATATGCTCCAGAACTATCAAAAACTTTTATTCTATTATTGTAATATTCCATTACATAAACATTTCCCGAGCTATCAGTTGCTACATCAAGCGGATGATAAATCTCAACCGAGGCATAGAGTTTTGAACTCATACTTCCTGAATTATCTAACATGATTAAAATGTTAGCAGGGATATCCGAAGTGCCTGTACCTGGAGGCGGATTTTTAGCTTGTGCTTGAAAGCTAAACATAACTATTAAAAAAGTTAAAATTATTTTTGTGAGTCTAACCATTCTCCTACTTTTGCGTTGTAATCAGCCATTGCATTGGCATAAAGTTTGTTTGTAATTTCTATAACTTCTGCATGTCCGTCATGAATATTGGTTGAAATATACTCTATGTAGTCATTACCAATTTCCCAATTATAACTACCTCTCCACATTTGTTTTGGCATCCCTTCAGGAAGATTAAATTTGCCGTATTTCTTCATGGCAAAATCCATAAGTTTTGCATCTTCCATGTTGGGTCTATAGAGCTGTATTTGTGATAATTTATTTTCTATATAAAGATAAACCACCAGCGTGCCATATAACGAGTTGTCATTTTTACATAAAGCTTGGATTGGAATAGCCAAGCTTTCTCCACCAAATTGATCAGGAAATGAAAGCGGAGCAGGATTAATGACTATTTTTTCCTTAGGGTCGCCAAATTGGCTCATTTGAAAATTACAAGCGTAAGAAGTTGATGCGAAAAACAACATCACTAGGCTTAAAACTATTATTGTAATTTTTTTTCTCATTGTACCAATACTAGATCAGCTAATAATTTTACTATAGTATCTTCTCCTTGTTTACATTTATTACGTACATCATTACATCCACACGAAAATATAGTGTAATAAGTACCTGTACTTGTACCACCCGACTTATAAGCAGTTCCTTCAGCAACGCTTGATCCCGTTGACCCTGCCACTGTTTTAGTTCTTGGAGTAGAAGTATTACCACTTCCATCAGGAGTATAAGTAATAAAAAACTCATAACTGTATTTTTCTAATCTTTTTTTCTCATCACCGCTTACAGTAATAATTTCATCTAATCTTTTACTACCCACATAATCATTAATGGCTTTTACTGAACTTAAGTTGGAAAAAAGAGATGTTTTACAAAATTTTAAATTTGGGTTTGGATCATTATTTGCAGACAAACTCGTTTGCGATGATAACCATTTTTTAGCTTCGGTAATTCCTGTTTCAGCCGCATAAAATGTCTGTTGACTAGAATCTTTAATAGCATTTTTTTTATGATCGCTTCCAGCCACCATAACTAAGGTTGCGCCCATTAAAGACATAACGAGCAGCATGAGTAATGCTAAAGCAATGGCAAATCCCTTTTCTGAGTTTTTATATTTTTTTATTTTCATTTACATCTTTACAATATTTCTTAAATAGACACTGATATAAAATGTTTCCCGGTGGTATCTGTCCGGTGGTAGAGTTTGATCCCAATTAGCATTTTCAATTCTATATTTTTTTTCTGTTTTATTTATTGGATTAGGAGATCTTACTGTTAAATAAATTTCTGCTGTATGTACTTCTTCTTGCTTATTGTCTCCAGCTGTAGAGCAGCTACCACGTCCTAATGGAGCGGCATTTGACACAGTAGCTATATCTTTTTCGCACACGGGCTTTATCTCGTTACCATTGACATCATTTAGAACTATTTGAAAGTCTGTAACAAACGGAACTATATTTTGAGGTAGGCAATTTTTTTGACTCGAATATCTTTCGCAATATCTAAATTTCGGTCCGCTTGTCGGATTTTCAACAACCTCTCGAGCAAGAAACATATCACTACCTGTTGGATATTTTTTTAAAAAATATCTTATTCTTAGTCTTTCATTTGGGGATGTGTTGTACCAAATGACAAGGGAATCGGATTCTTTGCCATTATATTTATCCACATGTTCAATTTTTCTGTCAAAAGCCCTGCTGAAATTTATGTCTTTATAACCTGCATTTCTTAAATCTTTCGAAATAACAGAAAGAGAAACTCTTCCAGAATCGCTCATAGCAGCCTTATCCAAAATGGATTGATAAGAACTTTTAAAAAAAAGATAAGAATAATATATAGCGCCAACAGCTATTAACGAAATAACGAGTGCTATCATTGTTTCAATTAAAGTGAAGGCTGAATTTTTTTTAATTTTCATTTAAAACCGACCCCCAAATATTTTTTTCTTTTTCCTTTGTTTGTTTTAAAAATAAACCTTCCTGTAGTTGCATCCACATAAGATCTTTTCCCATCGCCTGAAAGACATCTTGGTTTCTTTTCTTTCCAGACATGGTTTTCAAGAATCCTTATTTGATTTTTGGCCTGAAATCTTTCTCTCCACTTATTTTTTTGTTTATCAGAAAGATTAGAAGTGTTTCCTGTAGAATGTGAACATTGCTCATTGAATACATAACTTGAAGCATTATTTGTATCTCCTATCATATCTTCGATAACCATTTCGGATAAAAAATTAACTTTAGTTCTTTCCATGGAGCGATCCATGGAGCTTACGGCAAAAGTTATAAGTTGATTAACGGCTATAAATCCAATTCCAATAATTACTAAGCAGACAAGCGATTCAATTAATGTTAGCCCTTTTAATGTTAGCCCTTTGTTTGATTTCATTTACTGCAATATCCATTTGTCTTTCTTTAAATTATACTTATAAACTTTCAGTTTTAAATCTCTTGCAATTTGTATGGCATAACGAAAATCATTTTTGTTATTGAAATTACAGCGATTACTTCCACTAGGGTGAGTAGTGTTTTTTCTTGAGCAGATAAGAAAACTTGCTTTTTCAGCAGAGGTCACATTAAATTCAAGTTCACCAGGATGCAGATATGCATCTTTCGTTACACAATATTTTTTATTCGGCCAAGTATAAACTTTGTCTGACCATTGAAAAGCGTCAGCACTATCTTTTGTCCATCTTCCATCAGGGCTGTTCTGGGGAGAACCGGGACACATCCTATGATAATTCATAATACTTTTGTTATTGTAATTTGATGCATTATTTCTATTTGTTCTTCCTGGCGCAGGGATTTTTAGTTGGATAGCAAATTCTTCGGGTGTCATATACCAGTTGTAACTTTTGTCTTGTTCAGGAGAAGTTTGTCCGATTACTAGCACACCATATTTGCCAGATTGAACTTCCGCTTTTTTTTCCTCGAAGTATTCTACAAAACTATAAACTTCTTGTTTAACTTCGCGTTCAGTTGCGTAGTTCGTTAAATTAGGTGCCGCAAAGATTACAAAAATTATTATAATGACTATAACGACTAGTATTTCGATAAGTGTAAAAGCTTTATTTTCCTTTTGTTTCAGCATTGCTTATGGTTCCTGTTCCAATTAATCCTTCGATTGATTTTTCCATAGTGATCATACCTTCTCTTTGGGAAGTTTGCATCACACTTGGTATCTGGTGAATCTTTGCTTCTCGGATTAAGTTCTTAATTGGCGGGGTACAAACCATCACTTCGAAGGCACCAATTCGTCCTGAGCCGTCTTTTTTCTTATATAACTTCTGGGTAATTACCATCTTAAGAGATTCTGCAATCTGGGCGCGAATTTGATCTTGTTGTTCAGGAGGAAAAACATCAATTATTCTATTTATGGTATTAGGTGCTCCGCTCGTATGGAGGGTTCCGAAGACTAAATGCCCTGTCTCAGCTGCCGTAAGAGCCATTCCTATGGTCTCTAGGTCTCTTAGCTCACCAACCAGGATAACGTCAGGATCTTCCCTCAACGCACCCTTTAAAGCCCTTGCAAAGCTTTCTGTTTGTTTTCCAACTTCTCTTTGAGAGACAATACTTTTATTATCTTTATGAATAAATTCTACAGGATCTTCGATAGTAATAATGTTGGCTGATCTTGTTTCGTTTATTTGATTGATAATGGCAGCCAACGTAGTAGATTTTCCAGATCCCGTGGGTCCCGTAACCAAAACCAAACCTTTATGAGCATCGATCAACTCAAAAAGAACTGGTGGCAAATTAAGATTATCCATTTTTGGAATTTTAGTTTCAACCCTTCTAAGCACCGCAGCGGGACCTTTGAGCGTTTTGTAAAAATTAGCTCTGAATCTAAGATCACCCAACATAACAGCACAATCCAATTCCTTTTTTGTTTTGAAAATATTAATTTCCTCTTCAGTACAATTATTTTTTAATAGATCATCAATATCTTTACTTTCAATTTTCGAATTTTTTTCAATGACAATTTCACCCATAATACGACAGGCAATGTCAGAGCCTCCTCTAAGGTGAAAATCTGAGATTTTTAAATTTTTTTTAGCAAGCTCTGTGATTTTATTTATCATGATTGAAATAGTATAATTTATTGGTGGATTATTACATACCCGAGCCTTTTTGCCCATTTTAGAAAACGTTGTATTTTACTTGATATTTTAAATTTTCCTTATTTTTAAGGCTTTTTAATATTATTTTAGATAGGAGATAAAAAACCCCATAAAGATAGGTTTTTTAATAGTAAATACAAATAAAGCCTTATTTTACTGCAAAATAGATTAAATGCTCTATAATACGGTATTTATTTAGTTTTCTATCAATTATTTAATAATATCAATTAAAAACAAGAACTCTAACACAAAAACTCTATAGAGTTAATAAACTCTAACACAAGAAAATTTGCTTCATATAAACTCTAACACAAAATCTATAATATTTATTAAAAATAATGATGTGTATATTTAAAATCAAGCAAAAAGCCCTATTCATATAGGTTTTTATTGATAAAAATAACATTTTTTCAATTTATAGAGCGGATGGTTAAACTCTAACACAATTTAAACTAAATGATTAAAGTTTTTTGTGTTAGAGTTTTATTAATTTTTATCTAAATGCTATAAAATTTATTAATCTAAATTTTGTTGAATTTATTGATTTTATTGAAATATGATAAAATAAATCTATTTTTGTGTTAGACTTAAGAATAAAGTTGTGTTAGAGAATTGTGTTAGAGATATCTAATTTTGTGTAAGAGTTTATAAATTTAAACTCAGGGGGTCCTAATGGAGACAATTCACAAGAAAAATGGGAGACTCCATATATACGTAAGGCAAGATAAATACAAAGGTGAGTTGAAATCTCACAATTGGGTAGGAAGAACCTACATAAATGGCAAGCAGAAGATCGTTTCATCAGGAACGACTAATTTAGAGGAAGCCATACCTATTTTAGAAAAATGGTACGATGATTTGCAGGTTTCATCTGAAGAAAAAGATCAGCCATTAACTGAAAGTAAGCCTCCTCAAGGAGAAGAAGTCGTATCCAAAATGGTTGATCCCCCACCTAAAATTGTTGAAGAAAAAATTTCTTCACAACCAACAAAACCTGAAAAAGCAGAAATTGCTCCAACTGAAAATCCACAACAATCCTTTGAAACGACAAAATCAAGTTCAAGCATCTTTGAAAAATTAAAAAATATAAAAATTTCAAAACCTAGTTTTGGTAAAAAAAACCCTGCATCTGAAGGATCTAAAATAAAAAAAACAAGTAAGTTTGCACAAAATTTACAAGGTTTTTTCAAATCCAAAGTTAGTAAAATGAGCGTAGCCGGAGAGGAAATTGTGGGAGTGGATATTACAAGTCAAGCTGTTCGCGTCGCTCAAGTTACTAAAGATAATAAAGGAAAATGGATCTTAGACAAATTTTCATACCGTTTACTTGATCAAGAAAAGATTAGTGAAAATTTAATTGAGCACAAAGATTATTTATCAGAAGAAATTAAGTTGGCCTTAGCTAATGCGAAGATTATATCCACCAATGTTGCTCTTTCAATACCCGTTACTAGCGCCATTATTCGTGTTGTTACAAGCCCTCTTATGACAGAGGAGGAATTAACAAAAGCCATCGAAACCGATTCTCTTTGGGAAAATCTAGTCCAATTAGCTGATAATCTTAATGATTATTCTGTTTTTCATCAAGTTATTAACCGAAATCCAAAAAATAATACTATGGATATTCTTTTCGTTGCATCCAAACTTTCCGATGTAAATGCCTTTTCAGGAATTATTAAAAAAGCAAATCTTAACCCAGTTATTATGGATGTAAGATGTTTTACTCTAAAAAATGCATTCGATAATCTTTCCATAGGCGGAGCACAGAAGGCAAGTTCTGCACTAATGGAATTTGGAGCAGAAGAAAATTATTTTATGATTATTCATAACAACATTCCTATCATTACAGATATTTTTTTAAGATCTCCAGAAAAGGAAAGCATAATTAATGCTAACCCAAACCAAGGAAACGACGAATCAAGGAATGTTATTAGAAGGTATTCGATGCAGATTAAACAGGCTATTAGCGAATATGAAACCAAATATGAGGCTAAAATTAATAGAATAGATGTTGTCAGTAATTTAAAAAATATTAAAGATCTAATTCCTTTATTTTCAAAAAATCTACCCACTACTGCATTTAAAATTTTTGATCCTTTATTTCAAGTAACGGTTCCAGCATACAATCAGGAAAAAACAAATCTTGATAACCGATCACCTTTAACATCAGTATTAGGATTGGCTTTTCGTAAGTTAGATGTTTTTGGTTATTATAAATTTGTTACTGCTGTAAAAAATATTAATTTATTGCCAAATCGTGATGTAGTTAGACAACAAAATAGAATTAAGTTTTTGTCAGGATTTGCTTTTAAAGGTTTAGCTGGAGCCATAGCAGGAATCTATTTAATATTGATTTGTTTTTCTTATTTTAACTATCATTCAAATAAAGAGAAACTTTTAGCATTTGATCAAGCCCAAGGTGAATTTGACAGAGTGAACGCGAGATATTCTAAGTTAATGAAGCAAAAAAATGAAATGGAATCGGCTTTAAAACTTGGAAAAAAAGTTAACTCCAATCAAATAGGCTCATATCGTGCTTTAGCCCAAATTACACGGAGCGTTCCGGTACGAGTACAGTTTTCTAAATTAGAATTTGATGGGTCAACAAATGTTACCATTCAAGGTTCTGCATTTTCTGATCAAGACATACTAAATTTTATTAGTAACTTGAATGAAAAATCACTTATTGCGCAAGCATCATTAGTTGATATGAATGTTGGAACAGCAGAAACAGAACAATCATCTTCAAACAAAAAGGGATTTACAATACTTTGTAAATTAAAAGGAGTTTAATGGATTTAGCTGCTTTAAAAAATTTGGATGTAAAAGATCTCATAGAAAAAATAAAAAGTGGCGGTGGTGCAGGTCTTTTAAAGGATAAAAAAACACTAATTAAATTTGGATCGATAGGTGGTGCTATATTAATTTTTTTAATTATTTATTATGTTTTTGTCTCACCTGTAATTAGTGCTCAAAAAGAAAGACTTGATGTTATGAATGAAAATCAGAGTAAAGTTGATGAATATTTGAGTAATATCAACACTCTTGAAGCTAGAGTTAAAGAACTTGAACCGAGATATAAAAAAAGCAGTAAGCTATTTCACAGCAAAAAAGAAGTGGAGGATCTTTATCAAAACATAAGTAATTATGCTATGACAAATAGTTTAAGCATTATCAATATTAAAAAAGGAGAGCCTGAACCAGCAGGCGAAGCTGAAAATTCTGGAGAAAATACAGAAGGCCAACAAGCTTTGTATTATAAAATTCCAGTAAATTATAAAATTCAAGGCAATTATTTAGGGTATTTAAAATTTAGAAGAGCATTATCAAAGTCAAGTAAAGTAATTAATTATGATAAAGAAACAATAACGGTTGATGTAAAATCTGGAACCATTGTCTCAGAAGGCACCATTTCAATTGTAGGATTACCTGATGAATATAATCAATAAAAAAAATCGAATTATTTTTGCAATAATCTTATTGTTGCAACTATCATTTTTGCCAAATGTTAATGCTGATGATACCCAGCAAATTGATGATGAGGAATTACCCGCAATAGATCCATTTGGAACCGGAGCAACTTCACAAGATGCAAGCGGAGATACCACAACAGGATTTGGAGTTAGCAGTTCGGTTATTAACAACATGAAGTTAATTGGAACTATTTCTGGAGTGCATGAAAAACTTGTTATTTTATCTATGCCTGATGGACGTGCATTAAAATTTGGAGAAGATGAATTTATTTCAAATGATATTCAAATTGTTGAAATTTACAATGATTTAATTGTCATCAGAGTAAATAGTGAAGAAGAATTTGAAGTTTATATGAATAATAAAATAAAACCCAGGGAAGGAAATTAATTTATGAAAACAATTTCAAAAATTATTTTATTATTTTTTATAATGGGTTTAATTACTTCTTGTACCACGACTAAAGGTAAAAAATCTGTTCATGGTGAGGAACCATTAATAAAACCATCTGATGTTGTGGTTAAAGGTCGAGAAGAAATGGATGCATTAGTAAAAGCAGGACCTAAACCTTACGATCCTGACTTTGATATTAGAGCAGATAAAAGAAAGACCATCACGACTGAAAATGTTAGAAATTATGTGACCATACCCGATGAATATGGAAATCTTAAACAAGAAGTAAGTTTAAACTTTAATAATGTCGATTTCAGTTTTGCAATGGCTTTAATGGCAGAAATTGGAGATATTAATATTTTAGTGGGTGATGAAATTAGTGGAACAGTAACTGCTAAATTAGAAAATGTGGGTTGGGATGTTGCTTTTCAAACACTGTTAGATATGAAAACTTTAGGAGCCGATGTTGATGTCTCTAATGGAATTATCAGAGTTCACACGCCAGAAAAATTAACAACCCAAGAAACTTTTAAATCGGCCAGAGCTGAGGTTTTAAAGAAAAAAATTCAATTGGAAGAATCGGTAGAACCCATCTTAGCTGAGATATTTAGATTGTATTACATCAGCCCTGAACAGGCTAAAACTACCCTGGAAGATTTGTTTGCTACCCAAGGTGCTGAGGGAGCAACGACCATGAGCAATCTTAAAATAACGGTAGAAAATACTACACGTTCAATTATTGTTAGAGGACATAAACCAGATCTTGATGTGATTGATGCTGTTATTAGAGAAATTGATGTAAAAACTAAGCAGGTTTTAATAGAGGCTTTTATTGTTGAAGCCGATTCAACCTTTCAAAAAGCTTTAGGAACCAGAATTGGAGCTATGACAGAGAAAGGTGTTTCAGGTGAAAAAGGATCTGAAATTATAACTGGTACAGTTGGTGGAGCAGCAACTACGGCAGGCGGAATTGCTCTGGGCTCTGCCGCTGGTACAGTTACAAATAATTCCATTACAGGCGCAACTAGCGGTATTGGGATTATAAAAACGTTAGGGACAGGAGCTTTAAAAATAGAACTTGAGGCCTTGGAATCTTTGGATAAAAACAAAATAGTTTCAAGTCCAAGCGTTTTTACCTTGAATAATCAACAAGCAAAAATTACACAAGGTACACAAATTCCTTATCAAACCACATCTGACGGAACTACTACTACAGAATTTAAGGAGGCTGCTCTATCTTTAACTGTAACTCCAAGTATCATTGGAGATGGAAACGTCCTATTAGATATAATTGTTAATAATGATTCTCCAACCACAGTATCTGGTGCGGATGAGCCAGCAATAAAGACAAATGAAATTACTACAAAATTATTGGTCAGTGATGGAGATATCGTGGTTATCGGTGGAATTAAAATTAACACATTAGCTGATACAAGAACCAGAACTCCAGGTCTTAGTAAAGTACCTGTATTGGGTAATTTGTTCAAAAGCAAAAACAGATCAGATAAACTTACAGAATTGCTAATCTTTTTAGCACCAAGGGTGATAGATTAATTTTATGGCTATACATTTAGACGCTTCTAGCGAACAAAATATTTTAAACATGTTGATGGATCAGTCTGCGATTAGCACTGACCAAATGAACAAAATTAAATCTATGAGCAAAGAAGTTGGAAAGTCTAAACTAGAAACTGCATTTGAGCTAAATTTGACCAATGAAAATAAGATTTTATCGCTTTTATCCAAAACCTATTCGCTGGATATTGTCGACTTAAAAAAGCATGTTGTTACTGATAAAATTAAAAAAATCGTACCCATAGACTATATAAGAAATAACACTTTGGTTCCCTTCGAAATACATGGTGAAACCTTAAGGATTGCCATACCCGATGGATCGAAACTGAGCTTAATGAAAAATCTTAAAACAATGACAAAAATGGAACCCGAGCTTTATGCAGCTTCAATTACAGATATTTCTGATTTTATTGATCGAATGTCGGGAACAGCTAAAAAAACAAATCAGAAAGATCAAAAGTTAGAGCAAATAAAAAAGAAAGAAAAGGCCGTTCCCATTGAAGTAGAATCAGATGTAATCAATTTTGGTGATAAAGTCATAGGAGAAGCTATCGATTTAGGTGCTAGTGATATACATATTGAAGCTTTCCGAAACACATCTTTAATAAGGTATAGAGTGGATGGCATCTTAAAAACTATGGATAAGTTTACCAAGTTTTTACATAATAATTATAATGCTGTGGTCACGAGGGTTAAGATTATATCAAAATTGGATATTGCGGAACGGAGAATTCCACAGGACGGCGCTTCAACTTTTAAAAAAGGAGACAAAGAAGTTGATCTTCGAATATCAATTTTGCCAACTAAAAATAATGAACGTATCGTTATGCGGATTTTAAATAAGGATGCGGGTGACAAAAAATTAAGCGAACTTGGATTTGAAATAAGTGATCTTAATAAACTGACCAAGGCCGTCAGTTCTCCTCAAGGTATGGTCTTGGTAACGGGACCCACGGGAAGTGGAAAAACAACTACGCTTTATAGCATTTTAAAACACATCAACAAACCCAGCATGAATATTTTAACAGCAGAAGATCCTGTGGAATATGAACTTGAAGGAATAGGTCAGGTACATGTAAGGGAAGATATTGGTTATACTTTTGCGTCTGCTTTGCGATCTTTTTTACGTCAAGATCCTGAAGTGATCTTGGTGGGAGAGATCAGGGATAAAGAAACAGTCGATATTGCATTAAAAGCATCGCTGACAGGCCACTTAGTTTTTAGCACCATTCACACAAACGATGCTCCGAGCACAATTACAAGGTTACAAAATATGGGAACCCCCAATTATTTAATTGCGGCTGCATTAACTTTAATTATGGCTCAGCGTTTAGCGAGAAAAACTTGTACAGAATGCAAAATTATTGATGAAAATATTACTCCAAAATTATTAAACTCCATAGGTTTTTTACCCGAGCAGTCTGCCCGAGCTAAAATTTATAAAGGTAAAGGATGTGATCAATGTAATCAAAGTGGTTACAAAGGCAGAATGGGAATTTACGAGATACTAGAAGTGACCAAAGAACTAAAACAGGGAGTGTTGTCTAATTTACAACAAACTGAACTTGAAGCTATTGCTAAAAAGACTGGGTTTAGGACGATGCAAACTATGGGTCACGATCTTTTATTAAGCGGAGATCTTTCTTTTGCTGAATTTGAAAGAGTACTGGCAGTACAATAATGCTTAATTTTCAATATAAAGGAATTGCTCAAGGAAAATATGTTGAGGGTGAAATAGAGGCTATCAACAACGCCGAAGCTGCACATAAATTAAAAGAACAAAAAGTAATTATTACAAAACTTACGCAGTTTAAAAAAAAGAAAAAAGAGGCTAAAAAAAAGGGAAAAAGTTCTTTTAGTTTTGGCAGAGGCGTTAAGGCTAAAGAAGTATTAATTTTTTGTAAGCAATTTGCCACCATGTTGAGAGCTGGCCTTCCCGTTTTAAATACGCTTAATATGTTGGATGAACAAACAATAAATCCAGGTATGAAAAAAATTATTGTTACTATCAGGAAAGATTTGGAATCTGGGAATGCGCTTTCAAAGTGTTTTGCCAATCACCCAAAAATATTTGATACGGTTGTAGTTAACTTAATTAAAGCAGGAGAAGCGAGCGGTAAGTTAGATGTTTTCTTGCAAAAAATAGTAATTTCACTAGAAAAAAGAGAAAAAATTAAATCTCAAATTAAGAGTGCTTTGTTTTATCCAGGTGTCCTTTTTAGCGTGGCTGTTTTGGTTAGTGTTTTTATGTTAATAAAAGTGGTTCCTGTTTTTGTTAAAATGTATGAAGGGATGAATGTAGAAATTCCAGGTCCCACAGCAGCCATTATGTCAGCAAGTGATTTTGTCAGCTCTGCTTCAGGAGGAGGACTAACCTTGTTGATACTAATCATTTTTGTATTAACTTTGAGATTTTTGATAAAAAAAAATTACAAGATAAGAAAAGCTTGGCATCAATTTATTTTAAAATTACCCATTTTTGGAAATCTGATTAAAAAGTCCATGTTAGCAAAAGTTTCTTTAGTTTTAGGAAATTTAAGTCAAGCCGGAGTGGATCTTATTGAAAGTATTGATATTGCAAAATCAGTAACCACCAATACTGTTGTTATCGAAGCGCTTGAAAATGTTAAAAAAGGAGTTTTTTCAGGCGAAACGCTAACTAAATTATTTGCTAAAGAAAAAATTTTTCCAACAACTTTCAGTCAACTTATTTCGGTTGGCGAACAAACTGGAAGTTTAGATGAAATGTTTGGTTCCGTTGCCTCTTATTACGAAGAAGAATTTGATACCGCTGTTGCTAATTTATCTAGTTTGATTGAACCTATTATGATTGTCTTCATGGGTATTACCATTGGCGGATTAATGATAGCCATGTACGCTCCTATCTTTAATGTAGGGGCAATTATTGGCTAATAACAAGGTCTTTTTTATTATTGACTTTTTAGAATTATAAACGGAAAATGAATTAGTCGGGGGATAAACTTATGAAAAAAAATAAAGGATTTACATTGATCGAACTGTTAGTTGTAGTTGCGATTATAGGAATTTTAGCTGCCGTAGGTGTGGTAGCTTATAACGGATATACGGGAGCGGCAAAAGTGAATGCAACTAAAACTATGCATGCTCAAGCAGTTAAATATATTTCAGCAGAAATACAAAAATGTTCTTTGGGTGAATCAAAATTTATGGGAACAAGTCAAGATTGTCCCGCAACAGCGTCTAAAGCTATAACAGGAGCGGTTGCAACAATGACTGATAAAAATCCATATAGCACTGGTAATAATGCTGTTAGATCAAGTTCAAGTTATAACGAAGGTTATGTTAGCTTAAGTGAATCAAGCGGAAATGTTGTGGTTAGAACTTGTACTAAATCGGGGTGTGCAGCAGCTGATAAAATGGAAGCAACTGTTAGCGTTAACTAAAAAAAATAATTAAATTCGATGAAGCTTCATCGTCAAGAAGGCTTTACACTAATAGAATTATTGGTGGTAGTGGCTATTTTGGGAATTCTTGCAGCCATAGGAATTACAAGTTATCAGGGTTACGCTTGGTCGGCTAAAAAAAAAGATGCTGAACTTAGCTTAAATGCAATTTTGCTAGCTAATGAAGAATATACATCGGAAAATGGATCTTATTATTATTCTGGCTCATGCAATTCTTCTTCAAATAAAAATATTCAAGATAATCTCCTTGATGGAAAAGAAACACTACCTTCAGATGAATGGGAGTTTTGTATACAAGGTCACCAGAGCCAACAAACATTAAACATTAATGCACGACATAAGACAAAAAGATGCATACTGACGTTAACTGAAAAAATGAAAATTACACGTAAAGACTGCTAAAGAATTAATTTGTGAATATTAAAAAAACAGGTTTTACATTAATCGAACTCTTAGTCGTCGTCGCCATCATCGGTATTCTAGCTGCCGTGGGAGTGGTTGCTTATAATGGGTATACAGAAGGAACAAAATCTGCAACTGTAAAGTCTACTTGTAAAAATGTTGAAAAGTTTATCAGACTTGAAACTACAAAGTGCAATGCAGGTTTAACCGACTATATTTTTGACCAAAAAAATAGTAATAATTTTCTCTGTCCTTTAAATGTAGTGAGCCCAGGAAGAATAGCCAGAGGGGCTTTTATGAATTATGTTGGTTATTCAAAGTGCTCATTTTGCACTATGAAAAATCCTTTTAAAACTGAAAAGTCTTTAATGCAGTTTGCTAACTGGGGAGGCCGTCCAAAAGATAGTCACGTAGGTTATGTTTTTGTATCAGATAATAATTCTCAAATTGATATATATTGCTGTCATTCAACACCATGTAATAATACCGCAAATTACAGTAGAGTTAAAATAACACCTTAATCTTAAGTTTATGATGAAACGAAAAGGCTTCACTCTAATAGAACTTCTAGTCGTAGTAGCCATCATTGGCATCTTAGCTGCAGTAGGAGTAGTTGCTTATAATGGGTATACTGCAAGTGCAAAAGAAAAAGTATGTTTAAACCATTACGCAACTTTAAAAAGATTAATTAATCAGCATTGGACTTTATGTGACATAGACGGAAAAGTGTCTTTGAAAGGTCAATATCTTAATAATAAAGAAGGTACCGCAAGAGATGTATCTTGTTCAAACTTTGGAACCATAGCTGGAGAAACTGTCAAACATTTTACCAACTATGCGAAGAGTCCATATGAGGACTTAGATTATAATTTAGGAATATTAAGTTATATTGGTGATCCACCTAAAGATGGGCAATTTGCCTATTATCCAGAGTCTGCAGGATTTAAATTAAGAGTAAGATGTAGAGGCAAAGTTACTTATCATCAGTGGCCAAAATCTCAGTACCCATAAGATTATGAAACAAAAGGGATTTACACTTATAGAACTCTTAGTCGTAGTAGCTATCATCGGTATTCTGGCTGCGGTGGGTGTGGTGGCGTATAATGGGTATACGAAGAGTGCAAAAATGAACGCTGTTAAAGCTCAACAAGCAAATATTATTAAGTACATAATGGCAGAAACTAAGAAATGTGATTTAGGCGAAACTACCGCAATGGATGGAGATTTAATCTGTAGTAATTTAAATGTAGCAACACCTGTTCCTGTAATAATAAATGCAGCAGAAAAAGCTTTGAAAGATAAATTAAAAAACCCAGTAAACCCTTCTTTACCGTCAGTTTGTTCTTCGCGCGGTACAGGCTGTCCATATAACTATCAAAGCAAAGGTTCAGCTGGAGTTGTTAATTTAAGAGATCATGGACCAACTACAATGGAAGTTGGAACATGTGTTGTGGAACCATGTACTTACAAAGACACTCATTACATTGAGAGCGGTTATATAGCTATTACAAACTAATGAACCGTAAAGCCTTCACCCTAATAGAGCTCCTAGTCGTAGTAGCCATCATCGGAATTCTAGCTGCGGTGGGGGTGGTTGCTTATAATGGGTATACTGATTCAGCCAAGAGAGCAAAGTCAATGCAACAACATAAAGATGTTTTAAAAGTAATGGCAGCAAAATGGGGGTTGTGTGAAATTCAAGGAGGTGAAATTTATTGGTGCAATGGCTCTCCAAGATGGGGAACTAAATGCAATGAAATGAAACCCGAAGGAGGAGGCAATAGCGTAAATAGAGAGGGTTGCAGTTGGGCACCAAACGGTGGGACTCAAAAGTACGCTCTTCATTTTTGGCATCTTGGTTATGAAAATCCTTACGGTAAAAATTGTGAAAACTGCCAAAGAAATGGAGGTAATGCTTATGGTATGTCTACAATTCCTTGGCATGAAGCAGGAAACTTGAAAAATTTTAAGTCAGTTTATGGTTTTGCTCAACCACCTGGACAAACTCGAATAGCTTGTAATGGATTTCCTAATCAATATGACTGTCAAATAAGGACAGCCATTTCTGATGGCGAATATCTGTATGACATAATTACAAAATCTTCTGGTATGTAAATTAGAGCGCGGGACTCATAAGCCCGTGTCCGGCGGTCTATTTCCTAGTTCTAGATACCTTTATTCAATATTTATAAATTATTGATCACACATAAGGCACAGTGGTACAGTGTTTTATGAAACGAAAAGGTTTCACCCTAATAGAACTCCTAGTCGTTGTCGCCATCATCGGTATTCTAGCTGCAGTGGGAGTGGTTGCTTATAATGGTTATACCCAGAGTGCTAAAGAAAATGCCGTCAAAGCACAACATAAAATGTTAATTAAATCAATAAATGCAGAATTAATGAAATGTAATTTAGGAGAAGAAAAAATAATGGCAGATCAAGTATGGTGTAGTTGGGCAAATAAAACAAATATGCTTTGTAATCATATAGTTGAATACAATAGGAATGGTCCAAAACTTAAAAACCCTTATGATTCAAATCAATCAAGTCATATCGAATGTTCTGGAAGCGTACCTAACAGTGATAAAATGATAGGAAAAATTATTTATAATAATACTGGGGGACCAGGAAGCTTACGAGTAATTATATGTTTAAAAACCCCCTGCAATAACTCATCTAACAGGTTTACAGAAATGGTTAAAGTTAACAATCAATTTTAGTTTAATGAATAAAAAAGCCTTCACCTTAATTGAGCTTTTAGTCGTCGTAGCCATCATCGGTATTCTAGCTGCAGTAGGAGTGGTTGCTTATAATGGTTACACAAGTGCTGCAAAAGCTAACGCAGTTAAACAAAACCACAAACAAGCAATCAAATATACTAAAACGGAATTAATAAAATGTACGATTGGTGAATACTCTATAATGGAGGGGCACGTAATATGTAATAACACTTACGGTGTTAATGTTTTTCATCCACCAGGGTTAGGTGCGCAAAAAGTTGCTGAAGCACTTGTAAATATAAAAGCTTATAGAGCAGGCGGATATGACTTGGGTGTTTTAAGAAACTTTAAAAATCCATATGATTCAAAAGCTCCAGGTGTCAGATCCGGTTTTGGATATACGGTTGGCCAAGTTAATGTAAGTTCAACTGGAGCAAAAAATCAAAGTAACAAAACTAATTTTGCAAGATTAAATTTCATGACTTGCCTTAAAGAACCTTGTTCTGGAGACAACATAATAGAGGAATTTGTATATTTTGAAGAGTAAATGAGAATAAAAGGATTTACACTTATCGAATTATTAGTTGTAGTCGCAATCATCGGAATATTAGCTGCGGTAGGTGTGGTTGCTTATAATGGGTATACTGCGAGTGCAAAAGAGGCAGCCGTGAAAAATATGCATAAAAAAGTTGTTAAGTTTATAGCATCAGAGACTAAAAAATGTTCAATAGGTGCTGAGTTAATTCTCAAAAAAGAACCTAATAGATATACTAACGATCTTTGTCCACAATATGCAAACGCAACTAGCTCTAATAGTAATGCCGCAATATTTACATATAATTTTTTTAAGCATTTTGGTAACGGCGAAAGATGGAGAAATGTCTACGATAATTCTATTATGGCTGATAGTTGTTATAAGCCAGATAAAAAAGGGAAGTTATGCTTTCATACTGAAAAAGACCAATACGGTTACTATCACATTGTAGTAAGAACACAAACTAAGGATGGAAGTGGAAATTTATTAGAGGATCAAATACCATTTGAGTAGTTATGAAGCAAAAAGGATTTACACTCATCGAACTCCTAGTCGTAGTAGCTATCATCGGCATTCTGGCTGCGGTAGGTGTGGTTGCTTATAATGGGTATACAGCATCTGCAAAAAGAAATGCAACATTAGCAAATTATGAAACTGCTTCAAAACTGATTCATAACACTTTAAAATTATGTGAATTTAATGATAACGTTGCTTTATCACCAACAAGAGTCATAAATTGCAATGTAGATAATACAACAAGTGGAATTGGTCAAGTAGCAGGTGTATTTATGAATTATTTCTTAGATCAAGGTTTTAAAAACCCTTACGATAATAATGGTCCAGTCATCATCTATACTGGAAGTGGTGGAGATAAGATTGATGGCAGAATGAGACTTGATCACGAGGCCTGTTCAGTAGGAACTAAATTAAATTTGTGGGTAAAGACTCACAAAGACCATTTAAAAGAATCTTTTATGAAAGATGGATGGTGTAGCAACTAATTATGAAACATAAAGCCTTCACCCTCATCTTATTTTTCAACTATTTCCCAACCTCTTTTTATGTATTCTTTTTGAAGTATAGATTTTACAAAAAAAGGATAAATTAACAAACTAAGCCCATAGGTTGATAACGCTAAAAGGAAACTTACTATTGCATGAAACCATATTTTTTTTTTTATAAAATATAAAAAACCAAATAATAAACACCAATAAAAATCTTCTCTCGTTATTGTTTCTATATTTTCATTTTCAGGATTTTTGAAAGAAGACATTATTATTTTTTGTTCATTTTTTAATCTTGGCGCGCCTGCTAGGAGTCGAACCCAGAACCTCCTGGTCCGTAGCCAAGCGCTCTATCCAGTTGAGCTACAGGCGCAACACTGATATTAATATACCATATGCATTTTTTAATGTAATTTTGTAATTTAGCAACTATTGTATTTATATGACAAAAAAATCTAGAGATATTGTTTTTACAGCAGCTTTGCGTACAGCTATAGGGAAATATAAGGGTATGTGGAGCAAATTCCAAGCTCACGATTTAGGAGGAGCAGTTATAAAAAAAATTTTGAATAATTCAAAAGTTAAGCCAGAGTTAATTGATGAAGTTATTATGGGACAAGTTCTTACTGGAGATACCGGTCAAAATCCAGCAAGACAAGCAGCAATTAAAGCAGGCATACCAAAAGAAAAAACCGGCTATTTAATAAACCAAGTATGTGGTTCTGGTTTAAGGTCTATTGTTGCCGCATATCAATCAATTTTATTAGGCGATTCAAAAATAATTATTGCCGGAGGTCAAGAAAGCATGACAAATTCAAAAGAAGAAATGATGCTCAAAGATGGTCTAATTGATGTTTATAATGATTACCATATGGGTGTTACAGCAGAAAATGTTGCTGACAAGTGGAACATTTCAAGAAAAGAGCAAGATTCTTTTGCAATTTCTTCTCAGTTAAAAGCAAAAGAGGCAATAAAGAATAAAAAATTTAAAGAAGAACTAATTGATAATTCATCAGAAGATGAACATCCAAGAACAGAAGTTACAATTGAAAATCTATCAAGGCTTCAAACAATATTTAAAGAAAATGGAACTGTAACTGCGGGAAATTCATCCGGCATTAATGATGGATCAGCTGCAGTGTTGTTAATGAGCAGAGACGAGTCAGAAAAAAGAGGGCTGGCACCTCTTGCCAAAATAGTATCATGGGCAACATGCGGAGTGGATCCTTCTTTAATGGGATCGGGACCAATTCCTGCATCAAAAAAAGCTTTAGAAAAAGCTGGATGGGGCATTAATGATTTAGATCTAGTTGAGTCTAATGAAGCATTTGCAGCACAATGTATAGCTGTAATTAAAGAATTAAAAATTCCTATTGAAAAAGTTAATGTTAATGGTGGAGCGATAGCTTTAGGACATCCAATAGGCGCTTCAGGAAGTAGAATTGTAGTTACATTAATTCATGAAATGATTAAAAGGGATGTAAAAAAAGGACTTGCAACACTTTGCATTGGTGGAGGAATGGGTATTGCAATGTGTATTGAACGTTAAATTATATTTTGCTAAAAAATTTTTTTTCTAACAAAATTCTTTGAAACCAAATTCTAGCATCTAATGAAGCGTTTTTTTTATGAAAATTTTTGAATAATTTTAGAATAATGTTCATAAAACAAGATTTTAAAAAAAACATTGTCAAAAAAAGGCTTGAATTGTGTTAAAATTGCATCATTTACAATCCAGTTATTCAGTTATTTTGTCTGATTTTAGTTTATTTTTTTAATATTATACTGATCTGATTGTTAAAAAATTATGACGAACAAATTAATAGTCCCAGATATTGGAGATTTCGAGAATGTTGAAGTAATAGAAATTCTTGTTAAGCCAGGTGATTTTATTAAAAAGAATGATGCAATAGCTACTATAGAAAGCGACAAATCAAGTGTAGAAGTTCCTTCACCCTATGAAGGAAAAATATTAGAAATTAATGTAAAGATAGGTGACAAAGTTTCAAAAGGTAGTCTTTTAGGATCAATAGATAGCGAAAAATTAGAAGATTCAAATAAAGAAAAAAAAGATACAAAAATAGAAAAAAAATCTGGAGAATTTAAAAAATCAGATATTTTGCCTGAAACAGAGAAAATAATTAAAGCTGCTGAAACAGTTATTCTAGACAAATCTAAAAAAAAAATTCAATCAGTAAAAAGTATTGGAACAAAAAATGGAAAAGATATTGATCCAATAGAAACACAAGAATGGATAGATTCTCTTACCGCTGTTGTAACAAAAGATGGATCAGATCGTGCGCATTTTTTATTAAAACAGTTAATTGACAAAGCTTATATAGAAGGTCACAATAAACCTTTAACTCGTATTACTCCTTATATTAACACTATTACTGTTGAGAATGAAGCAAAGTCAGATGGTGATCAAAATATTGAAAGAAGAATAAGATCTTTAATTAGATGGAATGCAGCCGCAATGGTTGTGAGAGCCAATAAGAGAAATTCAGAATTAGGTGGACACATAGGAACATTTGCTTCAGCTGCTACACTTTATGATGTAGGAATGAATCATTTTTGGCGTGGCAAAACTAATAAATTTGGAGGAGATTTAGTTTATTTTCAAGGCCATAGTGCCCCAGGAATGTATGCTAGAGCTTATTTAGAAGGAAGACTAAGCACAAAACAATTAGACAATTTTAGGCAAGAAGTAGATGGAAATGGACTTTCTTCTTATCCACATCCTTGGTTGATGCCAAAGTTTTGGCAGTTCCCAACAGTTTCAATGGGACTTGGTCCAATATTATCAATTTATCAAGCAAGATTTACAAAGTATTTAATTAACAGGGGCTTAATTAAAGACCAAGATCGTAAAATTTGGACTTTCCTTGGTGATGGAGAGACTGATGAACCCGAATCTCTTGGCGCAATAGGATTGGCTGCAAGAGAAAAATTGGACAATCTTATATTTGTGATTAATTGCAATTTGCAAAGGTTAGATGGACCCGTGAGAGGAAATGGAAAAATTATTCAGGAACTAGAAGGTATTTTTAGAGGAGCTGGATGGAATGTAATAAAGGTTATTTGGGGATCTTACTGGGATCCTTTATTAGCAAAAGATAATTCTGGCTTATTGATTAAAAGAATGAACGAATGCGTTGATGGAGAGTATCAAGCATTTAAAGCTAGAGATGGTGCTTATGTAAGGGAAAAATTTTTTGGAAAATATCCTAAGTTAAAAGAATTAGTTTCAACCATGACTGACAGAGATATATGGAAGCTTAATAGAGGTGGTCACGATCCACACAAAGTTTATGCCGCTTATCACGAAGCAATGAAAAGCAAGGGTAAACCAACTGTAATTCTTGCAAAAACCATCAAAGGTTATGGCATGGGAAAATCTGGAGAAAGCATTAATACTACTCACCAACAAAAAAAATTAGGAGAAGAAGATTTGCTTTATTATAGAGACCGTTTCGATATTCCTTTAACAGATAAACAGGTAAGAGATATAGAATTTTATAAACCTGACGAAAATTCAGAAGAAATAAAATACATCAAAGAAAGAAGAACTAAACTTGGAGGAAATTTACCAGAAAGAAGTTCTTTTGCTAAACCAATTAAAAAGCCATCAAAAGATATTTTTGATAATATGCTTAAATCTTCTGATGATCGTGAAATGTCGACTACTATGGGGCTAGTAAGGATGTTAACAAATTTATTAAGAGATAAGAATATAGCAGCTCGATTAGTTCCAATCATTCCAGATGAGGCAAGAACTTTTGGTATGGAAGGTTTTTTCCAAAAAATTGGAATATATGCTCATGAAGGTCAAAAATATGAACCTGAAGATTCAAAACAACTTAGTGCTTACAAAGAAGATAAAAAAGGTCAAGTTCTTGAAGAAGGTATAACAGAATCGGGAGCAATCTCATCTTGGATAGCTGCAGGAACGGCATATACAAATCATGACCTAGAAATGATACCAGTTTATACTTTTTACTCTATGTTTGGTTTTCAAAGAGTTATGGATCTTATCTGGGCAGCTGGAGATTCTCAAACGAGAGGTTTTCTTATAGGAGCAACGTCAGGAAGAACTACTTTAGCTGGAGAAGGGTTGCAACATCAAGATGGACATAGTCACTTATTGGCTTCAACGATTCCGAACTGTTTGAGCTATGATCCTACATTCAATTATGAACTAGCAGTTATTTTAAGAGAAGGATTAAAAAGAATGTACAACGATCAAGAGAATATTTTTTATTACATAACAACAATGAATGAAAATTACAAACATCCCAAGATTCCTGAAAATTCTGAAAAAGGAATTCTTAAAGGAATGTATTTATTTAAAGAATTTAACAAAAAAGGTAAAACGAAAATCCAATTACTTGGATGTGGAACTGTTTTAAGAGAAATAATATCCGCAGCAGAAATATTAAGCAAAGAATATGGTATTGATAGCAGTATTTGGAGTGTAACTAGTTTTAATGAATTAAGAAAAAACGGCATGGAGGTTGAAAGAAGAAATTTACTTAACCCTGGTGAAAAACCAAAGAAAACTTATATAGAAGAATGTTTGTTGGATAAAGAAGGCCCAATTGTTGCAGCTTCAGACTATGTTAGAAATTTTTCAGATCAAATAAGACCTTACATTTCTAGGTCATTTTATTCTTTCGGTACCGATGGATATGGAAGAAGCGATAGTAGAAAAAAATTAAGAAAGTTTTTTGAAGTGGATAAAGAACATATTGTAGCTTATACATTAAGTGTTTTGGCTAAAGAACAGCTTATTAGTTCTAAAGAAGTAAAGAAAGCTATGAAAAAATATAAGATAGATAAAAATAAACCAATCCCAACAACTTTATAAAAAATGGATGAAAAAAAGAAAATAACAAGAGCAAGTCCAAAAGCTAGAAAATTTGCAAGAGAGTTAGGAGCAAACATTCATGAAATTAAAGGATCAGAAAGAGATGGAAGAGTAGTCGAAGATGATATCAGATCATTTGTAAAAGAAAAAATTTCAGAAAAAAAAGATATTAAAAAAACCATAAAAGAAGATAAATTAGATCACTCGCTATTTGGTGAAATAGATGTTCAAAAAATTCCAAGAATTAAAAAGATAGCAGGAAAACATTTAACAAAATCATGGAATGAAATACCTCATGTAACGCAACATGATGAAGCAGATATTACAGAGATGGAAGAATTTAGAAATTCTCTAAGAGATATGTATACCGGGCAACAGATTAAAATTACGCCACTTGCTTTTATTATTAGGGCTTTAGTCAAAGCATTAAAAGATTTTCCAAATTTCAATTCCTCATTAGATATTGAGAGTGAAAATATTATATTCAAAAAATATTATCATATTGGAATTGCTGTTGATACACCTCATGGATTAATGGTTCCAAAATTAAGAAATGCAGACCAAAAAGATTTAAAAGAAATTAGTTCGGATTTAAAAAAAATTAGCGAGGATTGCAGAAATTTAAAAATTGATAAAAAAGAATTTTTGGGTGGCTCAATGACAATATCAAGCCTAGGAGGCATTGGCGGAAGTTTTTTTACTCCTATTATTAATAGTCCCGAAGTTGCTATTCTTGGGATAGGTAAAACAGAAAAAAAGCAAACCTTAATAGATGGTAAATTTCAAATACGATCAATTTTACCATTATCTTTATCTTATGATCATCGAATTATAGATGGAGCAGAAGGTGCTAGATTTTGTAAGCATTTAAGAGAAAGTCTAGGCAAAGATTTTGCTTACAAGCTTGCTGTTTAATAATGTCAAAAAATTTATCACTAGCAAGTGCTTTATTATGTAGTTTTATTTGGGGAACAACATTCATTGCCCAAGACACCGGAATGGATACAATTGGTCCTTTAACTTTCAATGGTGTCAGATTTTTTGTAGGATTTTTATTTCTTCTTCCAGTGGTTTTTCTTTTTGAAAAAGGAAAAATAAAAAATGAAGTAAAAAAAAATAAAGAAATATTTATTAAATATACTTTTATGATAGGGATATTTTTATTTTTAGGCACTTATCTTCAGCAAGCCGCTTTACAATTTACAGATGTTGCTAATGCAGCTTTCTTTACAATTTTTTATGTGCCCATGGTGCCAATTATACTTTTTTTTGTTTTTTCTAAATCTATTCATTGGAGCATTTGGCCTTCAGTTTTATTTTGTTTAGTTGGCGGATATTTTCTTACAAATTTTTCAGATGCAACAATAAGATTGGGTGATAGTTTAGTATTTGTTTGTGCAATTTTTTGGGCTCTCCATATTATATATGTTGGAAAATTAATTGAAATTTTCAATCTTCCATTATTTCTTGGATTATTACAAAGCTTAATTGTTGCATTGTTATCTATCTTTTTTGGATATTTTTATGAATCAATAATTTTTGAAAATATACTAAATGAAAAATTTGAAATTCTTTATGCTGGAATTTTATCTGGTGGAATTGCTTTTACACTTCAGCTCTATGCTCAAAAAAATATATCTGCAGCTCCGGCTGCAATTATTTACTCATTAGAAGGTGTCTTTGCAACTATAGCTGGCTGGATTTTACTAAGTCAGATTTTAGGCATTAATAATGTTTTAGGGTGCTTTTTTATTTTACTAGGCGTTATTTTATCTCAAATGCTCCCAATTTATGAAAATAGAAAATTAAAAATATAATGAAGCAAATAGAACAATTGCTAATAAAATTCTATAAACAACAAATACTGTCAAAGAGAATTTTTTAATATATTGCAAAAAATATTTAATTGTTAGGTAAGAAAAAAAGAAAGATAAAAATATCCCGATTAAAGCTAATAAATTAAATTCAAAACTTTTTTCAGGTAATTGAATTACCCCAAAAATACTTACAGCTAGCAAAGCTGGAATTGATAAATAAAAAGCAATTTTTGATGAATCTACTCTGTTAAAACCTAGAAATCTTCCAGCAGTGATAGCTATTCCCGCTCTACTGACACCAGGAATTAAAGAAATAATTTGAAAAAGACCTGCTATGATCCAAGGAAAGAGATTATGTTTGAAACTTGCTTCTGATTTTGAAATTTGTGTTTTATCTGCGATATAAATTAAAATACCAAATATTAAAGTATTCCATGCAATTAAGTTTATATTTCTTATTGAATGTATAAAACCAGATTCGTGCAACCAATATCCTGCGGGCAACAAAGGAATTGTTCCTATTATGATTTTTAAAAAGAGAGATTTATTTTTTTTGAAGTTAAAAAAATCATCTCTAAAAAAGAACAATATTGCTAACAGAGATCCAGTGTGTAAACTTATATCTATTAATAGATTTTGATTGTCTAGTTCATAAAATTTTGAAACAAGCACTAAATGAGCTGTCGAACTTACAGGAAGAAATTCAGTTATTCCCTGAACCAGAGATAAAATTAATATTTCAAAATTATTAGCAATCATTTTTTATAATGAATACACTAAAAATTAGACAAATTATGGGATAATCATACTGCATAACAGTCATGTAAAATGTAAAAAAACCCTTTATTTAAATGAAAAATATGAAAAATAGGACAATATATATGTCCTATTATTACTTTAAAATCATAGATTCTTAAGATAATTTGAAAAAGGATGACCGAAAAAATGTTAAAATTTGTAAGAGTTAATAAAGAAACTCCAATTAAAAGAAAAGTTCTTGAGAGAAAAAAAGATTTTTTGGAAATTTATCGTGAATTTATTTCTGAAAAAGCAAAAGAACAATCAAGCAGATGTTCACAGTGTGGAGTGCCTTTTTGTCAAATTCATTGTCCATTGCATAATAATATTCCAGATTGGTTGAAGCTTACAGCAGAAGGAAGATTAGAGGATGCATATCTATTATCTCAAAGTACAAACAATATGCCAGAAGTATGTGGAAGAATTTGTCCTCAAGACAGATTATGTGAAGGAAACTGTGTAATAGAAAAATCAGGACATGGGACAGTAACAATTGGCTCAATAGAAAAATATATTACCGATACAGCATGGAAAAAGGGTTGGATAAAACCAATTAAAGTTTTAAAAGAAATTAATCAGAGCATTGGAATCATTGGCGCGGGTCCCGCAGGATTAGCTTGTGGAGAAGAATTAAGAAAATTAGGATATCAAATTACTATTTATGATCGTTATGATAGACCAGGTGGTTTATTAATTTATGGTATACCTAATTTTAAACTAGAAAAATTTGTAGTTGAAAGAAGAACCAAGCTTTTAAAAGATGGTGGAATAAAATTTATACAAAATTTTGAAGTAGGTAAAGACTCTACATTAAAGGAACTTAAAAAAAAACATGATGCCATTTTAATAGCTACAGGAGTTTATAAAGCTAGAGAAATACAAATTCCTGGAAATGATTTAGAAAACATATTTCCTGCAATGGAATTTTTAACTGCATCAAATAGAAAAGGTTTAGGAGACAAAGTTAAAAATTTTGATAATGGGAAATTAAATGTTGAAGGAAAAAATGTAATTGTTATTGGTGGTGGAGATACAGCAATGGATTGCGTCAGAACTTCAGTAAGACAAAATGCCAAATCTGTAAAATGCTTATATAGAAGAGATAAAGAAAATATGCCTGGTTCAGCAAGGGAAGTTAAGAACGCTGAAGACGAAGACGTAGAATTTATTTGGCTTTCAGTGCCAAATAAATTTATAGGCTCTAATAAAAAAATTGAAAAAGTTTTAGCAAACAAAATAAGGTTAGGTGATCCAGATTCCACGGGAAGAAAAAAACCAGAAATTGTCAAAAATTCTGATTTTGAAATCAAAGCTGACATTGTAATTAAGGCATTGGGCTTTGATCCGGAAGAAATACCAAAGCTTTTTAATTCTCCTGAACTATCAGTTAGTCATTGGGGGACAATCAAGATTAATCTTAAAACTATGGAGACAAATATTCCTGGAATTTTTGCAGCAGGAGATATTGTAAGAGGAGCATCATTAGTAGTTTGGGCTATAAGGGATGGCAGAGATGCAGCTGATTCAATTAAAAAATATCTTGAAAACAAACTAAATAAAAAAATTAAAGCAGCATAAAATTTATGAATTTATATAAAAAAAATTTAAAAAAACTTATTGATGGAAAAGTTTATGATCCCAAGATGGAACATGATGCTTGTGGTGTTGGGTTCGTAGCTTCTATAGATGGAAAAAAATCAAGAAAAATTGTTAAATATGGAATTGAAGCATTAAAAGCTGTATGGCATAGAGGAGCTGTTGATGCAGATGGCAAAACAGGTGATGGAGCAGGAATTCATGTTGAAATTCCTTCTGACTTTTTTGTAGAAAAAATTGAGATTACGGGTCATTCACATGATGAGTCAGATATTTGTGTTGGAATGATTTTTTTACCTAGAAATGACTATGAATCTCAAGAAAAATCAAGAATAATTGTTGAAACAGAACTTACAAAAAATAATTTTTATATTTATGGCTGGAGACAAGTTCCTGTTAATACAAAAGTTTTAGGTATTAAAGCAGAAATGACTAGGCCTGAAATTATGCAGGTAATTTTTAAGGCAAATAACAAAAAATTAATAGACAAGGATCTTGAAAGACAACTTTATATTGTTAGAAAAAAAATTGAAAAACAAGCTTTAAAATTACAATTAAAAGATTTTTATATTTGTTCATTTAGTTCAAAATCAATTATTTATAAAGGCATGTTTCTAGCCGAAGCTTTGTCAGACTTTTATCCAGATTTAAGTGACGAAAGATTTATTTCAAGGTTTGCAATTTTTCATCAAAGATATTCTACCAATACCTTCCCTAGTTGGGATTTAGCACAACCATTTAGATGTTTAGCTCATAATGGTGAAATAAATACTTTGAAAGGCAATATAAACTGGATGAAAGTTCATGAGCAAGAAATGAATAGCAAACTTTTTAAAAATATTGAAGATTTGAAGCCAGTAATTGGTCCAGGGAATTCAGATTCAGCTGCCCTGGATAATGTTTTTGAATTATTAACAGAGGCAGGAAAACCTGCTCCTCTAGCAAAACTAATGTTAATTCCTGACGCATGGTCAAAAAAAAGTAAATCATTACCCAAAAGTCATCAACATTTGTTTAACTTTTTAAATAGCACTATGGAACCTTGGGATGGGCCTGCTGCTATTGCAGCAACAGATAATGAATGGATTATTGCCGCAATGGACAGAAATGGATTGAGACCTTTGCGTTATACAATCACCAAAGAAAAACTTTTGTTTGCTGGATCTGAAACAGGAATGATACCAATGGATGAAGATAAAATTCTTTATAAGGGAAGGCTTGGACCAGGCGAAATAATTGGAATAAAATTAGAAAATGGAAAATTATATGAAAATTACCAAATTAAAAATTTTTTAGCAAAAGAGTTTAAGCATTTTAATAATCAGATTGTTGATTTAGATAAAAAATTTCTTTTAAAAAATGAAAAAAAAATTTATTCAGGAAACGAATTAAGAAGAAGGCAACATTTTTTTGGTTTCAGCATAGAAGACTTAGAATTAATTCTTCATCCAATGGTAGAAGATTCAAAGGAAGCAACAGGCTCAATGGGCGACGATACTCCTTTGGCTGTATTATCTGATAGATATCGTCCTCTAAATCATTTTTTTAGACAAAATTTTAGCCAAGTAACAAATCCTCCAATTGATTCTTTAAGAGAAAACAAAGTGATGAGTTTAAAATCTAGATTTGGAAATTTGGGCAATATTTTAGATTTTGATAATTTAACTAAAGAAAATATTTACGTTTTAAATAGCCCAATATTATCAAATTCACAGTTTGATAAATTTAAAGATTATTTTAAAAAAAGTTCTAAAATTATTGATTGTACATTTGAGAAATCAGAATCATTATTGAATTCTATAAAAAAAATTAGATCTGAGGCTGAAACAGCAGCAAGAGAAGGAATTAAACAAGTAGTCTTAACCGATAAAAATATTGATCAAAATAGATTAGCTATTCCTATGCTTTTAGCAACAGGAGCAGTTAATTCTCATTTAATTAACTCAAGTCTAAGAGGATATGTGTCTTTGAATATTCAGACCGGAGAAACTTTAGATACCCATTCTTATGCAACTTTGATTGGCGTTGGAGCAACAACTATAAATCCTTATTTGGCTTTCGATTCCATTCATCAAAGGTTTGAAAAAAATTTATTTGGAAAATTAAGCATTGAGGACTGTATTAATAGATATATTAAAGCCGTAAATAATGGTCTTCTTAAAATAATGTCAAAAATGGGAATTTCTGTTTTAAGTTCTTATAGAGGTGGCTGTAATTTTGAAACAGTAGGTTTAAGCAGAGCAATTGTTGCTGAATATTTTCCGGGAGTTGTTTCCAAAATATCTGGAATTGGTTTGACTGGAATAGAAAAAAAAATTAGAGAAATTCATGAAAAAGCATTTCAAGAAAATGTAAGCGTTCTGCCTATCGGAGGTATTTACAAATATAGAAAAAATGGAGAAACACATCAATATCAAGGTAATTTAATACATCTTTTACAGCATGCAGTTGGAAAGGGGTCTTATGAACTTTATAAAAAATATGCACAAAATATTTATGATTTATCTCCAATAAATCCAAGAGATTTAATTGATTTTAGAAAAAGGTATATAAAAGAATCAATAGATATTTCAGAAGTAGAACCCATTGAAGAAATTTTGAAAAGATTTGGAAGTGGAAGTATGTCACATGGCGCTTTATCAAAAGAAGCTCATGAAACTCTTGCAATTGGGATGAATAGAATTAAGGGAGCATCTTGTAGCGGAGAAGGCGGAGAAGATTCAAAAAGATTTAAAATACTTGAAAGTGGTGATAGCGCAAATTCTAGAGTGAAACAAATTGCATCTGCAAGATTTGGCGTAACAATTGAATATTTAAACAATTGTAACGAAATAGAAATAAAGATTGCACAAGGAGCAAAACCTGGAGAAGGTGGACAGTTACCTGGTTTTAAGGTTAGCAAAGAAATTGCTAAACTAAGACACTCGACACCTGGAGTTACTCTTATATCACCCCCACCTCATCACGATATTTATTCAATAGAAGATTTGGCTCAATTAATTTATGATTTAAAACAAGTTAATTCAAAAGCTAGAGTTGGAGTAAAACTTGTTTCATCAACTGGCGTCGGAACTATAGCAGCCGGAGTAGCAAAGGCGAAGGCAGATATTATTTTAATTTCTGGGCACTCAGGTGGAACAGCAGCAACTCCTCAAACAAGTGTAAAATATGTAGGTATACCTTGGGAAATGGGATTAACTGAAGCTAATCAAATACTTACCTTAAATAATTTAAGACATAGAGTGACTTTAAGAACTGATGGTGGAATTAAAACTGGAAGAGATGTTGTGATTGCAGCCATGATGGGAGCAGAAGAGTTTGGTATAGCCACATTATCTTTGGTTGCGATGGGATGTATCATGGTTCGCCAATGTCATTCTAATACATGCCCAGTTGGAATATGTACTCAAGATCAAAAATTGAGAGAAAAATTTTCAGGAACCCCAGAAAAAGTTGTAAATCTATTTATTTTTATAGCAAAAGAAGTAAGAGAAATCTTGGCAAGATTAGGATTTAAATCATTAAATGAAATAATTGGGAGAAATGATTTGCTAAGACAGGTAAATAAAGGTTCGCCTAATCTAGATGATTTAGATTTAAGCCCGTTGTTTATTCAAACAGATCCAGGAGAAAATAAAAGATATTGTGAAGACAAAAAAATTAATAAAGTTCCCGAAACTCTTGATGAAAAAATTTACTTAGATATTAAAAATAAAATTGAAAATTTAGAAGATATCAATGTTAACTATGAAGTCAAAAACACACACAGAGCTATTGGGACTAGATTATCTCATTATATATACAAAAGATTTAAAGACAAAAAATTAAAATCTGATCAAATACAAATAAATTTAAATGGATCTGCTGGACAATCATTTGGAGCATTTTTAATTAAAGGATTAAAATTAAGATTATTTGGTGATGCAAATGATTATGTTGGCAAAGGACTTTCAGGTGGATTATTAATAATTCGTCCTCATTCAAAAAGCAATTTAGTAAGTACAGATAATACAATTATTGGCAATACAGTCCTTTATGGAGCTACATCAGGAAAATTATTTGCGGCTGGTCAGGCAGGAGAAAGGTTTGCAGTAAGAAATTCAGGAGCTCTAGCTATTGTTGAAGGATGTGATTCTAATGGCTGCGAATATATGACGGGCGGAACAATAATTATTTTAGGAAAAGTCGGAGATAATTTTGGAGCTGGAATGACTGGAGGTATAGCGTTTGTCTACGATCCTTCAAATGAATTTGAAAAATATGTTAATCCTGAAACATTAACATGGCAAGAACCAGAAACCGAATATTGGATTAAATTTTTAAAGCAAAACCTAGAAGAATATTACAAAGAAACGGAATCAAATTTGGCAAAAAATATTTTAAAAAACTATGAATTAGAAATTAAAAATTTTAAACAAATCTGTCCAATAGAAATGCTTGATAAACTTGAGTATCCAATTAGCAAAAAAAATCAGCCTAAAGTAGCACTATAATTTAAGATTATTTCATTTAAAGATTTTCCGATTTTTTTCAAATCTTTTTTTCTTGACAATCTATGATCACCATCTTTAAAAATAAATAATTTTTTTTTGGCATATGGAAAAATTTTTAATATTTTTTTTGAAAAATAAACCGGAACAACATCATCTTTTATCGAATGAAACATTTGGATAGGAATTTTTAAATTAATCTTTTTATTAAAGATTTTATTTTTTCTACCATCAAAAATTAATTGTTTAGTAATAGGGTATGTAAAATCAGCTTTTTGAACATGATAGATTTTTTTTTTAAAAATTATATTTTTTATTTTCTTACTAAATTTTTTCCACATTAGCCTTTCTAAAAATTCTGGAGCAGCACTTATTCCAATAAAGCCTTTTATTTGATTTTTGAATTTAAGAATTAAATTTAAACCAATCCATGCACCCATGCTTGAGCCTATAATAATCAAATCTTTCCCTCTCATTTTAGAATTTACAGTTTTGTAAGCATCATTAGTCCATTTTGAAATGTTTCCTTTTAAAAATTCACCATAAGATTTTCCATGGCCAGAATATTCCATGGCTAAAAAATTAATTTGTTTTTTTTTACAAAATTTTAAAAAATAAGCCGGCTTGTCTCCTTCTATGTCTGACATAAATCCATGTAAAAAAATTACACATATTTTTTTTGTTGATTTTAATGATAAAAATCTAATCTTTTTTGAATTTGACAATCTTAAATATTTAAACATTTTATATAATATCCGACTTAATATATAAGATAAATCTGATGAGTTCTAATATGAAAGTTTTACAAGTTATTCCAAAACTTGGTTTTGGTGGAGCGGAAACAGGCTGTTATGATTTAGCACACTATTTGCCCGAAAATAATTGTAAGTCTTATATAATTACAAGCGGTGGAGAATTACTTAAGTATATTAATAAAAAAAAAGTAAAACTTTTTAGGCTTCCTGTTCATTCTAAAAATCCAGTTTTGATTTTGATGAATTTTATCTTAATCACTTTAATAATTCTTTTTTGTAATATTAAAATAGTTCATGCAAGAAGTAGAGCTCCAGCTTGGTCATGTCTTTGGGCTACAAAAATAACTAGAAGAAAATTTGTTACTACATTTCATGGCACATACAATTACAAAAGTTCTTTAAAAAAATTTTATAATTCTGCAATGGTTAGATCAGACCTTATTATTGCTGGTTCTAATTTTATTTTTTCACATATTTGTGAAAACTATAAAGAATTTTTAGAACCAAAAAGAAGAAAACTTATGGTTATTTTCAGAGGAATTAATACCGACTTTTTCAGTCAAAAAAAAGTTTTAGATAATAAATTGAATCAATTAATCAAAGAATGGAAAATAGATATAAATAAATTTATTATATTGTTGCCAGGTCGATTAACATCTTGGAAAGGACAAGAACTTTTTATTGAATCAATTAATATATTGAATCAGCAAAGCGATATTAAACCATTTTCTGCAATAATTTTAGGTAGCGATCAAGGTAGGACAGTTTACTATAAAAAACTCTTGTCTCTTGTTCAAAAATATAGATTAAATACAAAAATTAAATTTATTTCTTCATGTAAGGAAATGCCGGTAGCATACAAAATATCAAACCTGGTAGTTTCAGCATCTATAGAGCCCGAAGCATTTGGGAGAGTTTCTGTAGAAGCGCAATCAATGGAAAAACCAATAGTTGCAAGCGATATTGGCGGATCAAAAGAAACCATTGTTAAAGACAAATCAGGTTTATTTTTTAAGTCTGCAGATCCAATTTCTCTAGCAGAAAAAATAAAAGAAATTATGAATTATGAAGATAATACATTGCAATCTATGGGAATTGAAGGTAGGAAAAATGTTATTAAAAAATTTGATGTTGAAAAAATGTGTAACTCTACTTTCGTAGAATATAAAAAATTGATAAAACAGTTTTAAATGCCAGATATTTCTTTACCAGATGGAAAAATTTTAACATTTTTAAAAAGTGTTGACGGATTTCAATTAGCTGAAAAAATTAGCAAGTCTCTTGTGAAAAAAGCTTGTATCATGAGTGTAGATGGTGAGTTAAAAGATTTAAACTATCAAATAAAAAAAAATTCTTCAGTAAAAATTTTTACTCTTGATGATCAAGAAGGGCTAGATGTTTTAAGACATGATACGGCACATATTCTAGCAATGGCTGTTCAGGAACTTTTTCCAAAAACTCAAGTTACAATTGGTCCAGTAATAGAAGATGGTTTTTATTATGATTTTTCAAGAAAAGAACCTTTTACCGAAGATGATCTAAAAAAAATAGAAAAAAAAATGATGGAAATAGTAGACAAAGATTTAAAAACTGTGAAAAAAATTTTTAATAGAAAAGAAGCAATTGATCATTTCAAAAAAATAGGAGAATTATACAAAGCTGAAATTATAGAAAGCATCCCAAGCAATGAAGAATTATCAGTTTATTATCATGGCAAATGGCATGATTTATGTAAAGGACCTCATCTACCTTCAACTGGAAAAATAGGAAAAGCTTTTAAGCTTACAAAAGTTTCAGGAGCTTATTGGAGAGGAGATTCTAAGAATGAGATGCTTCAAAGAATTTATGGTACTTGTTGGGCTAATCAAAAAGATTTGGCAGCCTATTTGAACAGATTGGAAGAAGCGGAAAAAAGAGATCACAGAAAATTGGGTAAAGAAATGGATCTTTTTCATTTTAGAGAAGAAAGCCCAGGCTCAGTTTTTTGGCATCCAAAGGGATGGAATTTATTTCTTAAATTAGTAGATTATATGAGAACAAAACAAAAAAAAGCAGGATATCAAGAAATAAATACACCCGAATTACTCGATAAATCTATTTGGGAAACTTCAGGTCATTGGGAAAAGTTTGGTGAACATATGTTTACTTCAACAACACCAGATGAAAAAGTTTTTGCAATAAAACCAATGAACTGTCCTGGTTGTGTTCAGGTATTCAATCAAGGATTAAAAAGCTATAGAGACTTACCGTTAAGAATGTCTGAATTTGGGAAAGTTCATAGATATGAACCTTCAGGCGCATTACACGGTTTGCTTAGAGTGAGAGCATTTACCCAGGATGATGCTCATATATTTTGTACGCAAGAACAAATTACAAAAGAATGCTTAAGTGTTACTAATTTAATATTAGAAATATACAAAGATCTTGGATTTACAAATGTTATTTTGAAATATTCTGATAGACCGGAAAAAAGAGTAGGAGATGATAAAGTTTGGGACAAATCAGAAACTGCATTATTGGAAGCAATCAAAGCTTCAAAATTAGAATATACTATCAATAAAGGAGAAGGGGCTTTTTATGGTCCTAAGATTGAATTTGTTCTAAGAGATGCAATTGGTAGAGATTGGCAATGCGGAACACTTCAAGTAGATCTTAATTTACCTTCTAGATTGGGAGCAACATATGTTGAAAAAGATGGATCAAAAGAAAATCCTGTAATGTTGCACAGAGCTTTATTTGGGTCTTTAGAAAGATTTATAGGTATACTTATAGAGCATTATGCTGGAAAACTTCCTTTGTGGCTCAGTCCTTTACAAGCAGTAGTTTTACCAATATCTCAAGATTTTGACGATTATGCAAAAAAGGTATTTAAAGAATTTACCAAAGCAGATATAACTTGCGAGGTGGATTTAAAAAATCACAAACTGAATTACAAGATAAGAGAACATTCTTTAGCTAAAGTTCCTTTACTTTTTATTTGTGGAAAAAAAGAAGAAGAAAACAAGACTGTAACTATTAGAAAATTAGGATCTGAAAAACAAGAAACAGTTAGTCTCAAACAGGCAATTAAAAATATTTCTATTCAAAACAAAGCTCCCTTAAACTAAGTGCCAGATTTTAAACCTAGACAAAATTATTTTCAAAGAAGAAATAAACCCAGAGGACCTAAATCTAATCACAAAATATTTTCTCCCGAAGTGCAAGTTATAAGTAGTGATGGAAAAAATTTAGGAATATTGCGAACTAAAGAAGCTATACATTTAGCAGAACAAGAAGGATTAGATTTAATAGAAATTTCTCCAAATGCAAAACCGCCAGTTTGCAAAATTATTGACATTGGAAAATATAAATACGATTTGCAAAAAAAAGCTAGCAAAGCTAAAAAAAAACAAAAAACTTTAGATATCAAAGAAATTAAATTAAGACCCGGAACAGAGATTCATGACTATAATTTTAAATTGAAGAATGCGCAAAAGTTTTTAACCAAAGGAAATAAGGTTAAGTTTACAGTTAGGTTTAAAGGAAGAGAGATGCAACATCATCATTTAGGCGCAGAACTCATGAATAGAATTCAAGAAGATATTAAACAATTAGGCAAGGTTGAGCTAAGTCCAAAATTTGAAGGCAAGCAAATGATAATGATTGTTCAACCTATCTAGCTTTTAAAAATAATAGTTATTGTATATTTAATATATTCTCTGTATAAACTGCCATTAATTTATGCCGAAACTAAAAACAAAAAGTTCAGCGAAAAAAAGATTTAAAATTACTGCAAGAGGTAAAGTCCTTATGCCTCAAGCAGGAAAAAGACATGGAATGATTAAGAGAACAAATTCACAAATAAGAAAACAAAGAGGCACAACAATTATGTCTAAACAAGATGCAAAAATTGTAAAATCCTATATGCCTTATAATTTGAGAGGTTAATTATGGCGAGAGTTAAAAGAGGCGTTACCAGTCATGCAAAACATAAGAAAGTTTTGAAGGCGGTAAAAGGTCAATGGGGAAGAAGAAAAAATACCATTCGTGTTGCAAAGCAAGCCATGGAGAAAGCTTTGCAATATGCTTACAGAGATAGAAAAACCAAAAAAAGAGAATTTCGATCTTTGTGGATACAGAGAATTAATGCAGGAGTAAGGCCTGAAGGCATGACATATTCTAAGTTTATTAATGGATTAAATAAATCAGGAATAAAATTAGATAGAAAAGTATTGGCAGAACTAGCTTATAATAACCCAGAAGCCTTTAAAAATATTGTAAAAAAAGTACAATCCTCTCTTAACTAATATATATAATTAATTTATTCTTGGATAATAGCAAGGAATCAACTTTTTATGGATGATTTAAAAAAAATATTATTTGAAAACCAAGGTAAAATAAAAAATATTCATTCAAAAGATGAATTAGATTCTTTAAAAACAATTCTTTTGGGTAAGAATGGAAAAATAAATCAATTATTTAAAAAACTTTCCGAATTAGAAAATAATGAAAAAAAAGAATTTGCTTCACAGTTGAATGATTTGAAAGTTCAAATTACAAATTCAATAAATAAAAAATATTCGGAAATAGAACTAAGTACAATCAATCAAAAACTAAAGAATGAACGCATTGATATTACCCTTCCCGGAAGAGAAGTGTTAAGTGGCAAAATACATCCCGTTGCACAAGTCATTGATGAAATTTCATCAATTTTTTCTGAAATTGGATTTTCAATTGAAGAAGGACCTGATGTAGAAAGTGAATTTAACAATTTTACTGCCCTTAATACGCCTTCAGATCATCCAGCAAGAGATATGCATGATACTTTTTATCTTGATTCTTCTAAAGAATTTTTATTAAGAACACACACTTCTCCAGTTCAGATCAGGACTATGTTGAAGGGAAATTCTCCTTTTAAAATTATTGCGCCAGGCAGAACTTATCGTTGTGATAGTGACCAAACACATACTCCAATGTTTCATCAAGTTGAGGGTTTACACATTGATGAAAATTTAAATATGGGACATCTAAAGGGTTGTTTAGATTATTTTATTAAAGAATTTTTTGAAGTAAAAAAAATAAAAATGAGATTTAGACCAAGTCATTTTCCTTTTACCGAGCCATCAGCAGAAGTTGATATTGGTTACAAAATCAAGGATGGAAAAATTGTTATCGGAGAAGGTGACAAATGGCTAGAAATTTTAGGCTGCGGAATGGTTCACCCGAATGTATTAAAAAATGTGAAAGTAGATCCTAGCAAGTTTCAAGGCTATGCTTTTGGCATGGGTATAGACCGTTTAGCAATGCTAAAATATGGTATTAATGATTTAAGATCATTTTTTGAAAGTGATTGTAGATGGTTAAAGTTTTTTGGATTTGATCCACTAGATATTCCAACTAATTATAGAGGACTAAGTCGATGATAATTACTTTATCATGGTTAAAAGAGCATTTAGATACTAAGGCAAATCTAGATACAATCGTTAATCAGCTAACAGATATTGGTCTTGAGGTAGAAAATATAAAAAAAACAGATAGAAATTCTGAACAGTTTGTTATTTGTAAGATAAAAGGAGTCGAAAAACATCCCAACGCTGACAAATTAAAACTTTGCGATGTAGAAATCGAAAACAAAAATATTGTTAAAGTTGTTTGTGGGGCACCAAATGCAAGAGAAGGACTTTATACTGTTTATGCTCGACCTGGGACCGTAATACCAAAAACGGGTTTAAAACTTAAAATAGTAAAAATTAGAGGAGTTGAATCACAAGGTATGCTTTGTTCAGAATTTGAGCTAGGTATTTCAGATGCTAGTGAAGGAATTATAGACTTAAAAGAAAAAAGACAAATTGGCGAAAAATATTTCAAAGGAACCAAAGATGAGATAATTGATGTTGCCATTACACCCAATAGACCTGACTGTTTAGGAGTTTATGGGATTGCAAGAGATTTAGCTTCTTCTGGTTTAGGAAAGTTAAAGAAAAAAAAAGAAATAAAAATCAAACAAAGTTATAAACAACCATTTCCCATAAGTATTATTGGAAAAAAATCTGGATGTTTAGCTTTTGGAAGCTGCTATATCAAAGGAGTTCAAAATAAGGAAAGCCCAGAATGGTTAAAAAATAAAATTTTATCCTTAGGTTTAAAACCTATTTCAGCAATAGTTGATATAACTAACTATGTAATGTTTGATCAAAATCGTCCATTACATGCTTATGATGTTGATAAAATTAATAAAGAAATAATTGTTAGAAGTTCTAAAAAAGGAGAAAGCTTTGAAGCCCTAGATAATAAAAAATATGTCTTGGATGGAAATATGTGCGTTATAGCTGATAAAAAAGGTATTTTGGGCTTAGGAGGAATTATAGGAGGAACTAAATCAGCTACAGAAATTTCAACAAAAAATATTTTGCTAGAGTCAGCGTATTTTGATTCTTTATTAATTAGAAAAACTTCAAAGGTTTTAAATATAGAAACTGACGCAAAGCATAGATTTGAGAGAGGCATTGATCCTTTATCAATAAAATTGGGATTGGAAAAAGCCACAAAATTGATCCTCGATATTTGTGGAGGAGAAGCAAGCAAGTTTTTAGTTACAGGAAATTTACAAAAAAAAAGAAAAAAAATTGAATTAGAAATAAATAAATTTAAAAAAGTCATAGGTGTTACCATTTCAGTTGCTGAAATAAAAAAAATTTTAATATCTTTGGGTTGCGAAGTGAATAGTATAAAATCTCAAATTAAAGTTATACCACCTAGTTGGAGACCAGATTTAGAAGAGGATATTGATTTAATAGAAGAATTGATAAGGATCCATGGTTATAAAAAAATTAAACTGGTTGAGCCAAAGAGAGAGAGAGACAAAAATACACTTAATTCAAAACAAAAAATTATTAACTTAGCACAGAGGGTTGCCGCATCTAGAGGATACTTGCAAACAATTACATGGTCTTTCTCAGATTCTAAAATTGATAATCTATTTTCAAATTCTATTATTGATATAAAAATTGCCAACCCAATTTCTTCAGACTTAAATGTTTTAAGAACATCAATTTTGTCTAATCTTGCAATAAATATTAAAAAAAACTTAGATAAAAATTATTATGAACCTGCATTATTTGAAATAGGGCCAGTTTTTTATGGGAAAAAACCAGGTCAACAACAGACAGTTTTGGGAGCTTTAAAATCTGGAATGATTTCACAGAAAAGTTGGATCGAAAAAGAAAGACCTGTAGATATTTTTGATATCAAGGATGATATTATAAAAACTTTGGTAAAATTGGGATTAAAAGAAAAAAACTTGTTTTTGAGCAATAAAGCAGAAAAATATTTTCATCCAGGAAAATCTGGAACAATTAGATTAGGATTAATAAATGGACCAGTTTTAGGATATTTTGGTGAAATTCATCCCAGCATAATAAAAAGATTAGATTTAAAAAATGATAATCTTGTAGGATTTGAAATTTTTTTAGAAAACTTTCCTTTACCAGAAACAAAGCTTAGAGAAATTAAAAATAAATATTTTGTTTCAGATTTTCAAAAAACAGAAAGGGATTTTGCTTTTGTTATTGATAAAACAGTTAATTCTATAGAGTTAGTTAAAACAATTCAAAAAGTTGATGAAAATTTAATACATGAAATTAAAGTTTTTGATGTTTATGAAGGTGAAAAAGTACCAGAAAATAAAAAATCTGTTGCATTAAATGTCACTATCCAGGCTCCAGATAGAACACTCAAGGATAGTGATTTAGAAAATCTCAGCCAAAAAATTATTAGCGCTATAAAAGAAACTTTTGGAGCTGAACTAAGGTCTTAATGTCTGAAATAGAAAATATTCGTAATTTTTCTATAATTGCACACATTGATCATGGAAAATCAACAATAGCAGATCGTTTGATTCAAAAATGTGGAGGATTACCCGACAGAGAAATGAAAGAACAAGTTTTAGACTCAATGGATATTGAAAGAGAAAGAGGTATTACTATTAAAGCTCAAACTGTTAGACTTAATTATAAGTCACTAGATTCAAAACATTATGTTTTTAATATAATTGATACACCGGGCCATGTAGATTTTAGTTATGAAGTAAGCAGATCACTGTCTGCTTGTGAAGGCTCTATTTTGATCGTGGATAGTTCTCAAGGTGTTGAAGCTCAAACTTTAGCTAATGTTTATCAAGCTTTAGATAATAATCACGAAATTGTTACAGTCCTGAATAAAATAGATTTACCAGCATCTGATACAGAAAAAGTAAAAAAGCAAGTTGAAGATGTTATTGGCATTGATACTTCAAAAGCAATTAATTGTTCTGGAAAAACCGGAGCTGGTATTGACGATATACTAGAATCAATCATAAAAAATTTACCACCCCCAAAAGGTGATAAGTCAAAAATATTAAAATCCTTACTCGTTGATAGTTGGTATGACACTTATTTGGGTGTTGTTATACTTGTTAGAGTAATTGATGGAAAAATAAAAAAAGGTATGAAAGTAAAAATGATGTCAAATAATTCTCAATATATTATAGAGAGAGTTGGCGTTTTTACTCCCAAACCCAAAGATGTGGAAGAGCTGAGTTCCGGTGAAATTGGATTTATAATAACAGGAATTAAAAGTTTATCAGAAACTAAGGTTGGAGATACGATTTGTGATTTTAATAATCCACTACAGAAACCATTGCCAGGTTTCAAACCTAGTAAGCCAGTTGTGTTTTGTGGATTATTTCCAGTTGATAGTTCTGAATATCAAAAATTAAAAGATGGTTTAGCGAAACTAAAACTTAATGATGCTAGCTTTTCCTATGATCCAGAATCTTCAAGTGCGCTTGGGTTAGGTTTTAGATGCGGTTTTTTAGGTTTATTGCATTTAGAAATAATCACACAAAGATTAGAAAGAGAATTTGACATAAATTTAATTACAACAACACCAGGTGTAATTTATAAAATTAATAAAAATAATAACGAAATTATAGAACTTCAAAACCCAACTAATATGCCCGATCCATCACAAATCAGGTCTATAGAAGAACCATGGATTAAAGCTACAATTATTACACCTGATCAATATTTGGGAGCAATTATAAAAATTTGCCAAAACAAAAGAGGAATTCAGACAAATTTATCTTACTCAGGAAACAGAGCTGTTTTAAGTTATGAATTACCGCTTAATGAAGTTGTATTTGATTTTTATGATAGACTAAAATCTTTATCAAGCGGTTATGCAAGTTTTGACTATGAAATTACAGGTTATAAGGAAGGCAATTTAGTAAAATTAAGTATGCTAGTAAATAATGAGCCAGTTGATGCGCTGTCAATGGTAATTCATAAAGATTTTGCTCAAAATCAAGGAAGACTAGTTTGTGAAAAATTAAAAGATTTAATTCCTAGACATAATTTTATGATACCTATTCAAGCAGCAATAGGTGGAAAAATAATTGCGAGGGAAACCATTAAAGGTTTTAAGAAAGATGTATTAACGAAAATTCATGGAGGTGGCGCACGTGATCGAAAAAGAAAACTTCTTGATAAACAAAAAAAAGGCAAAACAAGAGCAAAACAATTTGGACAAGTAGAAATACCCCAGGAAGCATTTATTGGTGTGCTAAAAATTAATAAAGAAAATTGATTTATGAAAATTTTTGATTGCTTTTCTTATTGGGATGAAAATTTGTTATTAGAATTGAGATTTAATTTATTAAATGATTATGTAGATTATTTTGTTATTATCGAATCAGATAAAACTTGGCAAAATAATTCCAAAAAATTGAAATTTGATATTAATAAATTTTCAAAATTTAAAAATAAAATTATTTACGAACCAGTAACAGATATGCCGGATGGCCCTAATCCATGGACCCGAGAACATTATCAAAGAAATTGTATTACAAGAGGATTAACCAATGCGAGCGAAAATGATTTAATAATCATTTCAGATATAGATGAATTGCCTGATCCTAAAAAAATTTCTGAATTTAATCCAAAATTGAAATTTGCAGCTTTTAAACAAAAACATTTTTATTATAAATTTAATATGCTTAATAAAAATGACCCTTTTTGGATGGGTAGCAGGATCTGTGTAAAAAAATATCTTAAATCTCCTCAGTGGCTAAGAGGATTAAAATTTAAAAAGAGACCCTTTTGGAGAATAGATAAGTTTAGATTAAATAATATTATAGAACCTGGAGGATGGCATTTTTGTAATTTAAAAACACCAAAAGATCTTCTTTATAAATATCAAAACATGTGTGAGACAAAGGATGATTTTGTTTTTAAAAAAAAAATTGATCCAAAATATTTGAATGAAGAAGAAATATCAAAAAATATTAAAGCAGGTAAAGATATAATGGGTAGAGAAGACAGATATGAAAAGGTTAATTTGGACGAAACATTTCCCATGTATATTCTTAAGAACAAAGATCTATTTAAAGATTGGATAGCTTAAAATGGATAATAGTCAAAAAATTATTTCATATTTAGATCAACTTAAATTTTATTTTATTCAACAAAAAACTAAAAGAGGTCCCAAATATCAAATTTATAAAAAAATAAGAAAAAATTTTTTTAAAAATGATTTATTTAATTTAAATAAGAAATACTTAAATGAATCTGATAAAAATTACTTGGAACAGATCAAAAAAATTAAAGATTATAACCATATGTCAACCCCCGCAATTGGAATTATGTTTAACAGAATTTGTAGAGAGCTAAACAAAGACGAAGTATTTGTGAATATTGGAGCGTACAAAGGATTCAGCACCATAAGTGGGATGATTAATACTTGTTGTGAAGTACATTCAGTAGATAACTTTTCTGAATATGACAAACCAGAAGAAATTTTGATGAAGAATTTTAATTTATTTAAAAAAGATAATCATTTCTTTCATAAGCAAGATTATGAATTTTTTTTTAAATCTTGGAATAAAAAGATAGATTTTTATATTTATGACGCTTGGCATTCTTATGAACAACAATATAAAAATTTAGAAATTGTTCATAATTTTTTGAACAAAAATTCTATAGTTTATATTGATGATTATAATGATGCAGAAGTTCAAAATGGAACAAAAGATTTTTTAGCTAAACATTCCCAAAAATACACAATCTTGAAAGAAGTTGTAACTGGTTTTAATATGCATCCAACTTTTTGGAATGGTTTTATTCTATTTAAAAAAAATTAGCTAAATATTTTAAAGTTTTACGTGAGAAATCCACTCACCTTTATTTTCAGTAAAGTTTTTTTCTTTATTAAAAATTTCTTCTTTGTGGTTCCAAGCAAAAAGAAAAGCAACATCTGGTTTTTGTTCATAAAAATGATTCATTGAAACTATAGGTATGTGCATACCGGGAGAATATTTTCCTATTTTTTCTTTAGTAGTATCACATATAAATTCGATAAATTCAGTTCCTATTTTACAATAATTTAAAACTGTTGTGCTTTTTGATGTTGCGGCATATCCGCAGATTCTTTTTCCTTTAGATTTTAAGTTTTCAATTTTTCCTTTTAAATTATTTTTTGAAATTTCACAATTTTTTTTAAAATTAATACAAGATTGTAAATTATCTAGGTTCATTTTTTTTTCATCATCTAAAATTTTTTTTACAATTGAATTTATATTCCTTTGTCCTTTTCTTGCTAATATATATCTCATTGAGCCTCCGTGAGTTATTTGTGGAATTAAATCAATAAGTTCAAAATCAAAAAGATTAAATATTTTTTGAATTGATGTAGCAGAAAAGATGAAAATATGTTCATCATAAATTTGATCATAAGATGTTTTTTTAAACATAGATCCCAAATAAGGTTCTTCGAAAATAAATACTCCCTTTTTACTTAAAAGCTTATCCACAGCTTTGATTGTATCTGTGAGATCGGGAATATGACAAATAACATTGGCCCCACATATTAAGTCAGTGTTATTTAAAAAATCTTTTAAGTCAGAAATATTTTTTTGAGAAAAAAAATTATTTATTGTTTTAATTCCTCTTTTTTTTGCTTCCAAGGCTGTATTTTCTGTTGGTTCAAACCCAAGAATATTTATGTTTGAATTAATAAAATTTTTAAGAAAAGTTCCATCATTTGATCCAATTTCAATTAGCCTAGAATTTGTTTTTAAATATTTTTTTACCGAATCTGCATAATTTGCAAAATGGGCTTTCATAAATTCCGAACTTCCAGTGTAAAAAGGATAGTTTTTATTAAACATTTGTTCAGGCGTAGGATGATCGTTGAGCTGCAGTAGAGATATCTTTTCAGAAAATCCGATATCTAAATTAAAAAAAAATTCATTATCAAAATTTTCTTCTTTTAAAAAACCATTAGCAATTGGCATTTTACCAAAACTCATAAATGAATTTATTTCAGTTTTTAATATTTTACATTTCATTGTTTACATTTTTAAACAGATTTAATGTTTGTTTTATATCTTTTTCTAGGTTTGAATTTAATTTAAGTCCTTTTGATTTAATCCTAGTTCCATTAACTTTATAAGATAACTGGTTTATTATAAGAGATTTTACAAATTTAATTTTAATATTTTTTTTATATTTTTTAATTTTTTTTAGAATTTGATCTACTGTATAATTTCCAGAAAGCACATTATAAACTTGGTTATCAAAAAAGTTTTTTTCTATAGTTTTTTTAAATACCTTGAACGCGTCACTCAATGATAAATAAGGACGGTACTGGTGTAATGCGCTTGACCATACAGGTATTGGAATGTTTAAAGATGCTGATAAACAAAATTTATTTACAGCAGTGTGAAAACGCATTCCTTTTGATATTCCAGCAATTGTTCCAAATCTAAAAGAAATATACTTCAATTTATTTTTATTTTTTTTTAGAATTTTTTCTTCTAATAATTTTATTTTTGCATAAGGAGTTTGAGGTTTCAGTTTTTTAAAATCTTCATTTACAAAACCAGTTTGTTTTCCATAAACACTTGTACTGGAAATATGAATAAGTTTTGAAGATTTTTTTTTACAATAATTTACAACATTTTTGAAAATTCCAAGATTATTTTTATATATTTCATTTTTAATTTTTAAACTTCCTTCAGCATCAGTTATAGAGGCTAAATTGATCACTATATTAACTTTTGGAAAATTTTTTAGTGTTTCTTTTTGTACTAAATCTTTTTGAATAAAAACTAATTTTATTTTTTTCTTTAAATTAAATAAACTATTTATTTTATTAGATCTTAAGCTATCTATTATATAGATTTTTTTTATACCTTTAATTTTATTAATATTTTCAATTAAATATGAACCAATGTGGCCCAACCCACCAGTAATTAATATTTTCATAATTTTTGTTCTAATTTTTTAAACTCTTTTAAAGTTTCTACATAATCTGAATATTTATAAAAATCGTTACATCCTATAAGAATTATAGAATTTTTTTTTAAAAATTTTAATCTACACCAAACCATAGGTGGAACTATAATTGCTTTATTCGTTTTATGATCTAAAAAATAATTTTTTTCTTGATCCTTCCTTCTTACTACTAATTTTATTTTACCAAAAATAGGAATAAATATTTGTGTTAATTTTTTATGAGCATGATCGCCTCTAACTGAATTTTTTTTTCCATATATATAAAAAATTCTTTTTATTTTAATTGGAAATTTTTTATTAAAGTTAATTGGAACCAACGTTCCATTTTTTCTCTTAAATTTTTTTAATTTTATTATCTTAATTGTTTTCATTAATATCTAGGATTGTTAAAAAAATATTTTTTAATCTTTCCATAAAAAAATAATCTTATTTTTTTGAAAAAATTAGTTTTAACTTTTTTCCCATTAGAAGCAATATATCCTTCTATATCAACATAAATGGATTGTTGTTTAAAAATATATCCATCGGCTATAGCCTTGAGGGCTGCATTGGCAACACAATGTTCAAAATATCTTCCTTCACTATCGTTTACATTTTCAGTTTCAGGTAAAAGATATTTTATTAAAAAATTACAACTTCCAGCATAACAGTTTGCATCTGCAAATTTTAAATTATCCATTAAATTTATAAAAATATCTTTTTTACTTTTTTTAAACTCTTTTATAAAATCCGCATAGTTTTTAATAAAATATCTGCCTGTAACGGCTACAAAACTTTCAGAATTTTTGAACAAATTTGATTTTTTAACTACTTCTTTCAAACACAAAGATTCACCATAACCTTTTCCAAGATGTCTCGGGTAAGCATTGTTAGAATCGCAAGATATAATTTCAATATCTTTTGATTTATAATTTTTTTTTAAATTATGAAAAAGAGAAAGATCATAACCTGAATTTTCAACAAAAATTAATTTTTTTACATAAATGTTTTCAGCCCACTTTGTAAATGATTTTTTGTAATCATTTAATCTATCTTCAATTTTATTTCTTACCAAATGAGTCATTCCTTTGGGATCAATTGTTGCTGTTAGTATTAAACAAGGTTCAGAATTATTCATTTTTGAAATTAAATTTATATTTAAAATAATATATCTATCAAAAATTAAAAATAAACGTTATAAGTATTTTTTTATTGAAAAGTTTTGATGAGTAACCTCGATTTATATTGTGTAACAGATAAAGAATTGCCTTTTTTGGAGAATTTTTCATATAAGTTAGCTGGAGTAGGCAAAAATAAATTTAATACAAAATATATGAAATGTGATTTTGGTGATCATATTTTTTATAAAGAAAAAAATTATTCAGAATTAACTTTTCATTATTGGTTTTGGAAAAATAGACTAAGCATTGAAAATGAAAATTGGGTTGGTTTTTGTCAAAAAAGAAGATTTTGGATTACAAAAGAATCTGTAGGAAAAAAAATAGAGATTTCAAATTTCCATAAAAACCTTCTATCCGAAGTTCCTAATGAATGGAAAAATTATGATGCAATAATTTGTGAACCTATATCAGTAAACAAAGTAAAAAAAATTAAAATGATTAAAAGAGGATTTAGGTCAATTATAAAAAAACCCGCAATCTTTTTTGATGAAAAAAAACAAAATTTATTATTTCATTTTGATATGCATCATGGATATGGAAATTTGAAAAAAGCAATTGATTTAATGAATATAGAAGATAAAAATGATTTTTTAAATTTTGTAAATACATCTACGTTTTTTAATCCTCATATTATGTTTATATCCAAACCTAAAATTGCTAATGCATGGTTTAATGCTTTATTTGAATGGCTATTTAGATGTGAAAAAGTTTTTGGTTTAGAAGATTTGAAAGGTTATGATTCACAAAGAATTTATGCTTATTTAGCAGAAAGATATTTGTCTTTTTGGTTTAGTAAACATTGCAAGACTTTAAGTTGGCCTTGGGCATTATTTGATCCGAAATAACTTTAATTTTCCTAAAATTTAGGTATTTTTTAAACTTTATGGTATCAAAATTAAAATCATTGGATTTCCATATTTATACCTGGGAAGAGATTGAGGAAATTTTTTATAAAAAAAAATTTCAAAATGTTATTTTATTTTCTCAACCAAGGTCAGGGTCTACTTTTGTAAGTAATGTACTAGCAAAGCAATGGAACTATCCAAATAGATTCTTTCCTGAAGAATTTTTTTTAGGGCAACATTTTGTTTATTTGAAATCTTTTATTAAAAAAAATGATAGTTTTTTTCTGAACACAAATGAATTTTGGTTTAGGCGTATTAACTTAAAAAAAGAAAGAACAATGTACCTGTATCTTTATAGATCAAGCGAAGAAATTTTGAACTCATATTCTAAAGCTAGAGCAAAAGATTATTATTTAGGCTGGGAAGAAAGAATTAATAAATACAGAAAATTTTTTCCAACAATTGATAGTTCAATTTCAGCACCATTATTTGGACATAAGGTTTGGGAAATTCAAAGTAAAATAATAGCAAATTCTTTCGCCATTTCTTACGAAAGTTTTAAAACTCATAGATTTTATTTATCAGATGATATTAGAAAGAAGAAATATAAGCCGGAAAGCAATATGAAACAAATTGAAATTGAAGAAAACAAAAATATACCGCTCATTACTAGTTACGGCAAAATGAAAGATGAAAATAAAATTTTAGATAATTTAAGCTATTTTCAAAAAATTTACTGTTTCTTTAGGAGAAAAATAGAAAGTAGAAAAATAAATATAAAAAACTATTAGGAGAGATGGCCGAGCGGTTTAAGGCGCAGGCTTGGAAAGCTTGTATACTGTTAAAGGTATCGTGGGTTCGAATCCCACTCTCTCCGCCATTAATTTAACCCTTTCTAATCTTAGGCGAGATATTAGAATTGCGTTGTGCGCACAATAAAAAAATACCTTTATATATTCTAATGAAATTTTTTTCTTAAATAGGATATAATGAGCTCTGATTCGCTAATAATTATTATAAAAGGAGATATTTTATGGGATTTGTAGCATTGGCTCTGATAATATATGCTTTGCACCATTCGGTTGGGTAAGCAAATAATCAGACAAAACATAAAAATTTCAGAAAATTTTTAAAAGTAACAAGTAAAAAAAATTTTCTTCAAATTAGTTAATAAAAACAGGCCTTTCAAGACATCTTTTTTGCCTTCGGTTTTCTTTGTGACTAAAAAAATGTTAATATTCTCTCCTCACATAAAATAATAAATGTCACTAAAAACACAAAACAATAGTTATAAAGCTGATTCAATTAAAGTTCTAAAAGGTCTTGAGGCAGTTAGAAAAAGACCAGGAATGTATATTGGTGATACTGATGATGGCACCGGTTTGCATCATATGGTTTACGAAGTAGTGGATAATTCAATTGATGAAGCATTAGGTGGGTATTGCAATAATATTAAAATTGAAGTCAATAAAGATGGAACAGTAACTGTAATTGATAATGGAAGAGGGATTCCTGTTGATATTCACAAAGGTGAAAAAAAATCAGCTGCAGAAGTTATAATGACCCAATTACATGCCGGAGGAAAATTTGATCATGATTCATATAAAGTTTCTGGAGGTTTGCATGGAGTTGGAGTTTCTGTAGTTAATGCATTATCTGAAAGATTAAAACTTACTATTTTTAGAGATAAAAAAACTTACTACATAGAATTTAAAGATGGAAAAGCCATCGCTCCTCTCAAAGAAAAAGGGAAATCCGACAAAACAGGGACTATGATTAATTTTTTACCATCCAAGGAAATTTTTTCAGATACAAGATTTAGTTCCACAATTATTCAAAAAAGAATGCGTGAATTAGCTTTTTTAAATAAAGGAATTAAAATCTCAATTTTTGATGATTCTAGCTCAAAGCCAAAAGAATTTGTAAATAAATATGATGGTGGAATAGACGAATTTGTAGAATTTTTAGATAGCAAAAAAGAAAAAATACTAAATAAGAATAATAACCCACTATTTAAAAAGCCAATATATATTTTGGGAAAAAAAAATGATGTTATTGTTGAATGCTCAATTAAATGGAATGCGGGTTATTCAGAAGATGTATTAGCATTTACTAATAATATTTATCAAAAAGATGGAGGAACCCATCTTCTTGGATTTAGAAGTGCCTTAACTAGAGTAATTAACAAATATGCTAATGAACAAAATTTACTAAAAAAGAACAAGATTTCTTTAACAGGAGAAGATATTAGAGAAGGTCTCATTTCTGTTTTATCAGTTAAAATGCCAGATCCGAAATTTTCATCTCAAACTAAAGATAAATTAGTTTCATCAGAAACAAGACTTATTGTGGAGTCGATTATTAATGAAAAATTGTCTACTTGGTGTGATCAAAATCCTGGAATTATTAAGATTGTTCTTTCAAAAATAATTCAGGCAGCAGTAGCACGAGACGTTGCAAGAAAAGCCAGAGAAAATGTTAGACGTAAAGGAGCCTTAGAACTTACTGGTTTACCTGGAAAACTTGCAGATTGCCAGATTGCAAAATCAGAGAATACCGAACTTTTTATTGTAGAAGGAGATTCAGCGGGTGGCTCAGCCAAACAAGGAAGAAACCGAGAATATCAAGCAGTCCTACCTTTACGAGGTAAAATTTTAAATACCTATGTAGATGAAAATGGTTCATCAAAAAGGAATGGAAAAAATAATGAAAGGGATCAGCAAACAAAAGCTTTGTCAAAAATGATGTCTTCAAATGAAATTGTTACTTTAATTAATGCAATTGGAATTGATCCAAAAAATTTTGATATTAAGGATTTACGGTATGATAAAATTATTATTATGACAGATGCTGATGTAGATGGATCTCATATTAGAACTTTATTATTAACTTTTTTTAACAATCATCCGTTTAGTGCACTCATAGAAAATGGAAATATTTATTTAGCCCAGCCACCACTTTATAAAATTACCAAAGGTAGCAAAAGTGTTTATATAAAAGATGATAATGAACTTAAAGATTATATATCCAAAAATTCAGATAGAATGAAAAAACTGAAAAAAAATTCAAAAGAATTTATTGCTATTTTTGATGAAGAAAAATCGAAATTACATATACAAAGATTTAAAGGACTTGGTGAAATGAATCCCGAAGAATTATGGAATACTACTTTAGATCCTGAGAAAAGAAATTTATTAAAAGTTGAATATTCAAATAAAGTAAAATCTAAATCTAAAAGAGATCAAGATATAATTGAAACATTAATGGGAACTGATGTAGCTCCAAGAAAAAAATTTATTTTTGATCACGCTTTAGATGTATCCAATTTAGATATTTAGTCAAATGACCAAAAATTTAAGGTCTGAAAAAAATTCTGATTTTAACCTCTTAAAGAGAACTTTTGTTAATTTAAGATGGATTGCATTACTTGGTCAATTTTCCGCGATCTGTTTTGTACATTTTTTTTTAAATTTTAAATTCAATTTTGAATTCTGTGTTTTTGTAGTTTTTTTAGGATCTTTAACAAATTTATTTTTACAATATGTTGAAAAAAATTTGATATTGAATAATTATAATTCCACAATTTACTTAGCCTATGATATTATTCAATTAGCTTGTCTTTTATATCTTACTGGAGGAATTACTAACCCTTTTATTATTTTATTGATAATACCAGCGGTTTTTTCGTCAACATTTCTAAACAATTCAAGTACTATTTTTCTAGTTGTAATATCATTAACCAGTCTAGGAATACTGAGTTTCACATATTACCCTTTACCAGGCCCTGAATCAGGTGTCCATTTTCATGCACCAGATTATTATTTATTAAGTATACCTTTGACAGTTTTAATATGCTTACTTTTTTTAGTTTATTTTGGAATGAAATTTGGAAATGAATCTAAAAAAAGAAAAGAGGCTTTGGCCAATATAGAAACGGTCATGGCAAACGAACATGAGCTTATGTCTTTGGGTGGACAAGCAGCGGCGGCAGCACATTCATTGGGTACACCGCTATCTACAATTGCCTTAATTGCAAAAGAATTAAAAAATGAATTTGGAAAAAATAAAAAAATAGCTTCTGATATTGAATTATTAATAAGTCAAAGCAACAGATGTAACGATATACTTAAGAAATTATCTATTAATCCTCACATTGAGGATGATTTTATTTTATCAGAATATTCATTTTATGATCACCTAACTGAAATTATCAATTCATTTAAAAATATTAGTAAAAAAAAATTTATTTTGAATGCAGAAGAATATGAAAATCCTATAAAACTAGATCATTCAACTGAAATAAATTATGGCTTAAGAAATTTTATCGGGAATGCAAGTAAATATGCTAAAAAAGAGGTAAATATTAATCTTAGGAGTGATAAGCAAATTACCGAAATAAAAATTGATGATGATGGAGATGGATTTCCTTCAGACATAATAAATAAATTAGGCGAACCTTATGTAAGATCTAACTTACAACAAGATAGAAAACCCGGATTAGGTCTAGGAGCTTTTATAGGTAAAACTTTATTAGAAAGGAATTTTGCAATTATTGATTTCATGAATGCTCCCAATAAAGGAGCATCAGTTATAATAAAATGGAAAAATTCGGATCTGAAGAAAATTTAATGTAGAGTTTTAGAAGATTTTTTATTAAATAAATTTCCTAGTTCTTTAATCATTACATCTCCTAATTCTTGTACATCAGTTATTTTAATAGCTTTATCATAATATCTCGATACATCATGGCCAATACCTATTGCTAAAATTTCCATATCTGTTTTTTCTTCAATAAATTTCACAGTTTTTTTTAAATGTTTTTCAAGATAGTCTCCAGGATTAGCTGACAATGTCGAATCATCAACCGGCGCTCCATCAGAAATAACCATTATAATTTTTCTTTCTTCTTTCCTTTTTTTAATTCTATTGTAGGCCCAAACAATTGCTTCTCCATCAATGTTTTCTTTTAATAGACCTTCCTTCAACATAAGTCCTAAATTTTTTTTTGATTGTCGCCAAGGTGAATCTGCCGATTTATAAATTATATGTCTTAGATCATTTAATCTTCCAGGGTGACTAATTTTTTTATTTAAACTCCATTTTTCTCTACTTTTTCCACCTTTCCAATTTTTTGTTGTAAAGCCTAAAATTTCTACTTTTACACCGCATCTTTCCAAGGTTCTTGAAAGTATATCAGCGCAAATAGCTGCAATTGTGATTGGTCTTCCCCTCATAGATCCAGAATTGTCAATCAACAAACTCACAATTGTGTCCTTAAACTCAATATTTTTTTCTTTTTTGAATGATAGAGAATGAAAAGGATCAATAATTATTCTTGGAAGCTTTGAACTGTCAAGCAATCCTTCTTCAAGATCAAATTCCCATGACCTATTTTGTTTTGCTAAAAGCTGTCTTTGCAATTTATTTGCTAGTTTAATTATTACGTTTTGAAAATTTACTAACTGTTGATCCAAGTTTTTTCTTAATTTTATAAGTTCTTCTTCTTTTTCAAGAGTCTCTGCTTTTGATATTTCATCAAATTCATGTGTAAAAATTTTATATGTATTTTTATTAATGTAATTATCTTTGCTATTCACAATTGTTGGATTGTTTTCAGAGTCAAAATTTGTATCAACCAAACTTTCATCCATTTTTATATCATTCAAATCAAATTCTGCATCAGAACTTTGATTTTCTAATTGAGTTTTGTTTTTTTCTTCTCCTTCACCCGATTCATTATCAGAATTATCTTGATTTTCTTGATTATTTTTCTCATCTTTATCTGAATTGTTTTCATCCTTTTGGTTTTCATCAGAGCTTTCACCAATATCCATAGAATCAATTATTTCTGAAAATTTGGAATTATAAATTTGTTGATTGTGTATATTTTTTTTTAAAAATTCTATTTTCTTTTTTAAATTTTTATCAAATGTATCTTTCCAAAAATCTAAAATTTTTTTTGATAAATTATTAAGCTTAGTTCCAAAAAAATTTTCTTCTAAATAAAGTTCAAAAGCCTCAGCAACATTTACATCCTCTTTTGATTTTAGCTGATCTTTTCTTTTATATTTTTGTTTTAACTCAAAGTTTTTTAAGTGATTATTTTTAATTCCAATAAGGTTTTCTGATCCAATTTTTTCATAACGGATTTTTTCTGCTAAATTATATAATGATTTTCCAATTGTATTTTTTGGCAAATTATTTTTATAAATTTTTCTATTAGAATATCTTAATTTTAAAGCTTCAGAATCTGTTTCAGCTCTGATTTTAATATAATCATCAATGCTTTTTAAGTTATCTAATTCAAAGAAAATTGTATTATTTGGATTAGTAGATTTATTTGAAAAATTTATTTGGACTTTTTTTTTGCCCGAAATAACTTTAACAGTTGAATTTAGAGCAATTTTAAATTGCTCAATTTTTCTATCCTCTTTGTCCATCTAAATTTTAATATTGACTGTCGATTCAGGAAGATCTTCCCCAAAACATCTTTGATAATATTCTGCAATAATGCTTTTTTCTGAATCATCACATTTGTTTAAAAAAGTAACTCTAAATGCATATCCAGTATCTTTAAAAATTTCAGAATTTTCAGCCCAATGAAGTACAGTTCTAGGACTCATTACCGTAGAAATATCGCCAGCAACAAAACCTTTTCTTGTCAAGGTTGCCACCTTGATCATGTTTGAAACTTTTTCTTTTCCTTTGGGAGTGTTTAGGCTTTTATTTTTTGCTAATATAATTTCTAATTCTTTATCAAAATCTAAGTAATTAAGTGTAGTAACAATATTCCACCTGTCCATTTGACCTTGATTTATTTGTTGAGTTCCATGATACAACCCGCTGGTGTCACCAAGACCAACAGTGTTTGTTGTTGCAAAAAGTCTAAAATATTTGTTTTGTTTTAAAACTTTATTTTTATCTAACAATGTAAAGGTTCCTTCAGATTCTAAAATTCTTTGTATAACAAACATCACATCTGGTCGACCCGCATCATATTCATCAAAAACTAAAGCAACGGGATTTTGTATTGACCAAGGAAGAATTCCTTCCTTAAATTCTGTAATTTGTTTATTTTCTTTTACTACAATTGCATCCTTTCCTATCAAATCAATTCTGCTTATATGACTATCAAGATTTACTCTAATACATGGCCAATTTAATCTAGCTGCAATTTGTTCAATGTGAGTTGATTTTCCAGTTCCATGATAACCTTGTATTAAAACTCTTTTATTAAAAGCAAAACCTGAAAGAACAGCCAAAGTAGTATCTCTGTCAAATTTATAAGTTTTATCTATTTCTGGAACATATTCATTTTTTTCTGAAAAACCTTCCACCTGCATATCGGTTTCAATATTAAATGTTTGATTTACTGAAACTTTAATATCCGGTTTAATTTCTAAATTTGGCATTTTTTACTTTGTCTTATAAGTCATTTTAAGTTGCGTGTAAGCTAAAGTTATTATTTTTAACTTTTCTTCAAATTTTTTATTTCCTGAATTCATATCAGGATGAAATTTTTTAACAAGGGTTTTAAATTTAGTGTATATTTCTTCCCATTTTGTACCAATTTCTAGATCCATAATTTCAAAAGCCTTTATGTCTTGATTGGAAAATTGCATTTTTTTATTTTCATTTTTTATTTCAGCATTACCCAAAAAAGCTTTTTCTTTATTTTCTAAAACACTGCCCCACAAAATATTGAAAAAATTATCAGGAGCACTAAAGCTTTGGGTTGGTTTATGCCAAGTAAGATCTGCCTTTAAGAATTCGGCTATTTGTTCTTGAGACATTCCTTTAAAATAATCCCAATCTTTATTGAATTCTTTTACATGTTCTAAACAAAGCCATCTAAATTTTTTACTATTATTCTTTTCAACAGGAGCTTTGTGAATTCCTCGTTTTTTACAATCTTTCCAATCGCAAATTATTTCCATATTATGTATAAATATATTAAATTTTTTATGGAAATAAATAAATTAATTAGTTTAATTGAAGAAAAAATTAAGAAAAATTTTGAAGTTAATAAAATTAATATTAAAGACGAATCTTTTTTACACAAAAAACATAAAAGCTTTAACAAAAAAAAGTTTTATATTAAATTGACGGTTGATTCTAGCGAACTCAAAAAATATAGTTTATTAGAGTCTAATAGAAAAATATATAAAGTTTTAGAGGATGAAATTAAAGAACATATTCATTCTATACAAATTATTATAAACTAATCTAGCATTGCAAGTAAAAATTTTTTAATTTTAATTTCACTGTAACTTTTAGGTTTTGCAACCTTTCCAATTTGATTTATCAAAACTAACTTAATATTTTTATCATAGTTCTTTTTGTCAGATTTCATAAATTTAATTAATCTAGGAATGTCCTTTTTTTTGAAAAAATTTTTAATTTTATAAGGTAAATTTAAATTAGAATAATGATCTAAAATTAAATCTAATTCCTCTTTTTTTTTTAAAGAAAATTTAATAGCACATATAATTCCCAATAAAACAGATTCTCCATGATTTAATTTTTTTGAAAACTTTTTTGTAGCTTCAAAAGCGTGTCCAAATGTATGTCCAAAATTTAAGATTTGTCTAAGATTTTTTTCTTTTTCATCTTTTTGAACAATTTTTGATTTAATTTTACAGCTCAAAAATATTGCTTTTTGTATTGAATTTTTATTTGATAAATTAATTATCTCTTTACCTTTTTTATTAAGCCAATTAAAAAATTTTTTGTCTAGAATCAATGCGTGCTTTAGTATTTCAGCATATCCACAAATCATTTCTCTTTTAGGAAGAGACTTTAAAGTTAAGATATCTGCAATAACTAGATCTGGCTGATGAAATGTTCCAATTAAGTTTTTACCAAGATTTAAATTTACCGCTGTTTTTCCTCCTATTGAAGAGTCTACTTGAGCCAATAAAGTCGTTGGTATATTTATAAATCTAATACCTCTTTTTAATAGGCTAGCTGTCAAACCAGAAATATCACCTAGAATACCTCCTCCCAAAGCAATCACACAATCATTTCTATTAAAATTATTTTTTAGTATTTTGTTTAATAATGATTCAATAGTTTTAAAACTTTTCTTTTTTTCACTTACATGAATTTTGATCAATAATATTTGATAATTTTTTAGAGATTTTCTTATGTTATTGGTAATTTTATTTGGAACATTATTGTCAACAATCAAAGCAATTTTTTTGCAATTTGGCACATATGATTTAAAAAAAGAATTTATTTTTTTTAAAATATTTTCACCAATAACAATTGGATATTTTTTATTTTTTGTTTTAACTATTAACTTTAACATACTCATATAATTTTAATTATTTTATCTAATATTTCTTTTTTTGTTAAATTTTGACAATCTATTTTATGTTTTGCTAATGAATAAGCTTTTTCTCTTTCCAAAAATATTTTTTTTATTTTGTCTAATCCATATTTATTAATTATTGGTCTTTTTTTACTAAATTTTAATCTTCTAGCTATGGTATTTAAGTCAACATGAAGCCAAATTGATATACTTTTTTCTAAAATTTTTTCTCTTATTTTCGGGTTAATAAAAGCCCCACCGCCTGACGCTATTATACAATTTTGTATTTTAATATATTCCAAGGTAATTTTTTCTTCTTCTTTTCTAAAGTAAACTTCTCCTTTTTTGCCAAAAATTTCATTTATTGTCATATTATTTTTTTTTTCAATTAATTCATCAATATCAAAAAACTTTAAATTCAACTTTTTAGATAATGAATTTCCAATAAGGCTTTTTCCAACACCCATCATTCCTATTAAAACAAGGTTTTTTTTTAATTTCATAAGCGAGATTTTAGGTTTAAATTTCCACAATTATGTCTTAATTATTTAATCTAATTCAAAAAAAAAAGAATATATGCAAATTTATAGAAAAACAAGGAAAGGCTTCGGCAGCTCTCTATCGAGAATAGGTTTAAAACTTATATTGGTATTTTTTCTAATTTTAGTAATTTTTTTTATAGTTGATAAGATTGACTTTCCCTCACCAAACAAAGCTATTAAACAAAATATTGAGAATGAAAAATTTAAAGTTCTTAAATAGTTTAGTTTTACAAATATTATTTCTTTTAGGACTTACTGTTTTTGCAAGAACAACAGAACCAATAGATATATGGAAAGAAAACGACGAGCCACAAACTGATCAAAAAATAATAAAAGAAAATGTTTTAGAAGACAATAATAATTTGATTTTAAAAAAATTGGAAAAAAAAGAAATTATTGTTTCAGAAGAAGAAAATAATATTAAAATTCAAAATGTTTACGGACTTTTTGATCCTGAAGATAATGATCTTGATTTAAATATGTGGGTTGATGTTGATGGGAAAAAATTAACAGAATTAATGATCAGATTAAAAAATAAGAATCTTTCAAAAGATTTTGAAGATCTTATGATTAAAGTATTATTTACTAATTCATATCTTCCACAAAAAAATATTAATCCTGAAGATTTTTTAAAATACAAATTAGAGTGGTTATTAGATAGAAAAAAAATAAATTATATTGAAGAATTTTTAGAAGCAAATCCAAATTTAGAAAACAATTCAAATCTAATAAGATTTTTAATTGATGAATACTTGTCAAATGCAAATATTAAGAAAGCATGTCAAAAGACCAAATTTTTAAATAAAGAGAAAAATAGCAAATACCTAGATAAATTTAAAATTTACTGTTTGGTTAATGATAATAAAATTGAAGAAGCACAGCTACAATATGATTTGTTAAAAGAAAAAGGTTTTAAAGAAAAATTTTATGAAAATAAAATAAATTATTTATTAGGATATGCTGAAAAACCAAATACCAATATATCTGATAAAAGTTTACTTAATTTTCATCTATCTTACATTGTTAATAAAAGTTTTAAATATGAGCCAACAGAAAAAACCAACCCATATATTTGGAGATATTTGTCTTCAAATAATTTAATAGTAAATAGTGACACAATAGATTTAGAAGATGAAGAAAAAATTAATTTGTACGAGAAGGCAGCAGACGAAAATACATTTAATAAAAACAATATATTTACTATCTATAAGCAAATTTTATTCAATATTAACCAATTAATTAATGCTGAACAAGTTTACAAAAATCTTCCAAATTATAAAGCAAGAGCTTTAATATATCAGAGCATTTTAGTAACAGATAATATTGATAAAAAAATTTCTCTACTAATTTTGTTAAGTGATCTATTTGAAAAAGATAATATACAAAATATAATTTATGATGAATCAGTTTCTATATTAAATGAGATTAATAGAAATGATGTATCCGAACAACATATACCTTTTTATGATCTAGTAATGAATTATTCTAAAAATGAAACTGAATTAAAAAAAATCAAGATAAATAATAAAATTTTACATAGATCAAAAATTGTTAAATATTTTGATGAAGGATATAAATCCTCAAAGATTGAAAAAGATTTAAACAGTGTTTATAAAAATGTCAGAAAAAACAAAAATTATTTTTTTTCTATAAAAGATATAATTTTATTAGAGGCATTACAATCAGATGGTGTTACCATTCCAAAAAAATTGGTAGAACAATACGAGAATCAAACCAAAAATACGGAGCTTTATATTCCAAAGGAATTGATTAATTGGAGTGAAAAAAATCAAACAGGTTTAGTTTTATTAAAAATTATAGATATTGCGGGAGAGGATAAACTTACAGATCTTGATCCAGAAACACTTTATTTTATTATTGCAACTCTCGACAAATTAAAAGCTAAGAAATTAAGAAATATTATTATTATTAAAACACTTCCTGAGAGAGTTTAATAACTTTCTAGAATTAAAATAAATATATTGTATATTGGCTATAATTATGACTGTTAGAAAAATATTAACTGAACCAAATAAAATTTTAAGAAAGAAATCTCAAAATGTTAAGAGTGTAAACTCTAAGATACAATCTTTGATGGATGATATGTTAGATACAATGTATGCAGCCTCAGGAATTGGCCTTGCGGCGATACAAATAGGAGAGCCAAAAAGAGTAATTGTATTAGATATTAGTAAAGAAGAAGATAAAAAAAATCCTATGTTTTTTGTAAATCCAAAAATTATTTGGAAAGCCAATGAAGATTCAATTTATGAAGAAGGCTGTTTATCTGTTCCAAATCAATTTGCAGAGATTAATAGACCAAAACAATGTCATGTAGAATATTTAGACTACAATGGTAAATCAAAATTATTAAAAGCAGAAGGAATTCTTGCAACTTGCATTCAGCATGAAATGGATCATCTAGAAGGTATATTATTTATTGATTATTTGTCAAAATTAAAAAAATCAATGATCATTAAAAAACTTTCAAAGCAGAAAAAAGAAAATCCAAACCGTATAATAGTTTAAAATTTTCATGTTTAAAAAAATTGTATTCATGGGTACACCAGAATTTTCTGTGCCTATACTTAAATCATTATATCAAAATGGTTATCCCATATCTGCAGTTTATTGTCAGCCACCAAAAGCTTCTAATAGAGGACAACAAGTTAATAAATCTGAAGTTCAAAAATTTTCAGAAAATATTACGCTTACTGTTAGAACACCTAAAAATTTGAAAAATAATTTAGAAGAATTAAATTATTTCAAAAATTTAAACCCAGATATTGCGATTGTAGTTGCTTATGGTCAATTAATTCCAAAGGAATTTTTAAAAATACCTAAACATGGCTTTATTAATATACACGCATCTCTTTTGCCAAAATGGAGAGGTGCTGCGCCAATTCAAAGATGTATTATGAATCGAGATAAAATAACTGGAATTAGCGTTATGAAATTAGAAGAAAGTTTAGATACGGGACCTATTCTTTTAAAAAAAGAAATTGAATTAGATAATAAGTTAAATTCAGAAAAATTAGCTAACAAATTATCAAGAATGGGTTCGGAAGTTATTCTAGATTGTTTAGATTTGATAGAATCAGGCAAAACTAAATTTATAAATCAGAATCATGATAACGCAACATATGCAAAAAAGATTTTGAAAGAAGAATCTAAAATTGATTGGAAGAAAAACGCAGAAGATATTATTGCAAAAATTAATGGACTTTATCCTAATCCATCTGCTCATTTTTCCTTTAATGGAGAAAGATTTAAAGTTATCGAAGTCGATTTTGTTAATTTAAGCGGAAATCCAGGCTTAGTATTGGATAATAAACTTACAATTGGTTGTGGTTCGAATTCTTTAAGGATTTTACAGATTCAAAGACAGGGAAAAAATGTTCAAAAAGTAGGAGATTTTTTAATAGGCTCAAAGATTAAAAAAGGAACAATTCTATCTTGAATGAATAAATATCATTTAAAAATTGAATACGATGGTTCAAATTTTGTTGGGTGGCAGTACCAGAAAAATGGTCTTTCAGTTCAGGAAATTTTACAGAAAGCTTTAAGCAAATTTTTAAAAGAAAATATAGTTATTATTGGGTCAGGTAGAACAGATTCCGGAGTTCACGCAATAGAACAGTCTGCACATATAGAAACGAAAAAAACAATAGAAAAGAAAAAATTTTTAGGAGGAATTAATCATTATTTAGCAAATCAGCCTATATCCTTATTAGATATAACTAAAAAGGATAAAAAATTTCACGCAAGATTTAGTGCAAAAAAAAGAACTTATAAATATGTTATTGTAAACAGAATATCTCCATTAGCTTTAAATTCTAATAGAGCATGGCATATTAGAAAAAAATTGAACCATAAATTGATGAAAAAAAGTTTAAAATTTTTGAAAGGAACTCATGATTTTTCTACTTTCAGAGCAGCTTCATGTGAGGCTAAATCTCCCATTAAAACAATAAAACATGTTAGATTGAATAAAAAAAAAGATACTATTGAAATAATTTTTACTTCAAAATCATTTCTTCAAAATCAAGTAAGGTCAATGGTTGGCGCAATTAAGTATGTTGGAGAAAAAAAATGGTCTTTATCATTATTCAAAAAAAAATTTAAATCAAAAAAAAGGACTAATTGTGCACCCCCAGCTCCTGCTTGTGGGCTTTATTTACAAAAAGTAGACTATAAATAGATTTTTATTTAAATTCTAAAAGTGCATTTATATGCATTTCTGTGCTTTCTTTTAATGCACTAAGATCATAACCACCTTCTAAGACTGACACAACTTTTCCATCACAAAATGATTTAGCTAAAACCAAAGTTCTTTTAGTTAATTCATAAAAGTCTTTAGATGTTAATTGAAGTTGAGCCAACGGGTCATCTTTATGGGCATCAAATCCCGCAGAAAACAATATAAATTCAGGTTTAAACTCCTTTATTTTTTTTAAAACAAATTCATATGCATTTAAATATTCTTCTGAATTTGTTCCAGCAGGCAAAGGGATATTGAAAATATTATTAAATTTCCCTTTTTCTCTGTCAGAGCCAGACCCTGGATAATATGGATATTGATGTGTTGATAAATATAAGACATTTTTATTATCATAGAAAATGTTTTGAGTGCCATTTCCATGATGGACGTCAAAATCAATAATAGCAACTTTATTATAATTATATTTTTTTAGTAAATAATAAGCTCCTACAGCAACATTATTATAGATGCAAAATCCCATTGCTCTATCTTTTTCAGCATGATGTCCTGGCGGTCTTACAGCACAAAAACAATTATCAAATTTTTTATTTTCAACTCCATCAATTGCTGAAATAATTGATCCAACTGCATCGGCCGTAGCTTTTTTGCTACCAGGAGAAATAATTGTATCTCCATCCAAAAAATTTAGACCTTCTTTTGGAAAAGAGTCTTTTACATTATTTAAATAGTTTTTATCATGTGCATATTCTAAATATTTAAGATCAAATTTTACAGATTTTTTCCAAATTAAATTTTTTGATTTTATTTTTTTTAAGTGATCGATGACTACAGTTACACGATCCGCTCTTTCCGGATGTCCTTGCCCAGTATCATGATTTAAGTAAGTATCTGTAGTGATTATTCCGGTCTTCATTAATTGTTACCATAGATAATTTTAAATCTTTCTCCATTAAAAAAAAAACTTAGTTTATTATCAATCATAACCTAAAATAATTTTCCAATATATTTAGATATATATTAGTTAATTTTTTTAAGTCTGACAAAGGAACAGATTCATCAATTTTATGCATGGTTTTTCCTACTAAGCCAAATTCTAAGCAAGGAGCAATTTTTCTAATAAATCTTGCATCAGAAGTTCCGCCTGTAGTTGATAACTTAGGTTTAATTCTAGTAATTTTTTTAATGGTATTTTGAATCATATAAGTTGTTTTGTTTGGCTTTGTTAAAAATGCTTCACCCGAAACTTCATAATGTATCTTAAATTTGCATTTTGTTTTTTTAGCCGTTGATTTAAATATATTATTTAATTTTCTTTTTAGTGAACCAGATGAATGTTTGTCATTAAATCTAATATTAAATACAGCACTGGCTAACGCTGGAATTACATTATCAGCATTATTATCAATGTTGATTTTTGTTATTTCTAAATTAGATGGTTGAAAATTTTTTGTTCCCCTATCTAGTTTCATTTCTTTTATCTTTTTTAAAATTTTTATGATTGCATTTGATGGATTATTGGCTCTATGAGGATAAGCCACATGACCTTGTGTGCCAATTATAGTCAATCTGCCTGTAATACTTCCTCTTCTTCCAATTTTGATCATTTCTCCAAGTTTATTTTGATTTGTGGGCTCACCTACTAAGCAAAAATTAATTTTTTCTTTTTTTCCTCTTAAATATTTAACTACTCTTTTCGTCCCATTAATTGCGATTCCTTCTTCATCTCCAGTAATTAATAAACTTATTGAACCTTTAAATTTTTTACTTCTAAATTTACTAACTGCTGCAATAAAACAAGCAATTGAAGCTTTCATGTCATTGGCACCTCTACCAATTAATTTGTTATTTTTAACTGCTGGTTTAAATGGGTTTACGCTCCAATCATTTATTTTTCCAGGAGGAACAACATCAGTGTGACCAGCATAACAGAAATTAGGCCTAGACCTTCCAAGTTTTGCATATAAATTTTTGACAGGTTTTGAGTTTTTGCTTTTAAATTCTAAAATTTTACATTTAAACCCTATAGATTTTAGTTTTCGTGCTAAAAAATTCATTGTTCCAGCATCGACTGGAGTTATGCTTGGAAATTTCATTAGCTCTTTAGCTAATTTTAGTTCATTAAAAGTTATCATTTTAGTCTCTTAGCAGATCATTTATTGAAGTTTTTGATCTAGTTTTTTCATCAACTTGTTTGATTATTACGGCACAACTTAGTGATGGTGCATTTGGATTTTTTTTATCTGGTAAAGATCCTGGAACAACAACAGAATAAGGAGGAATTTTTCCATAAGTTATATTTCCAGTTTTTCTATCAACTATTTTAGTAGATTGGCCAATATACATGCCCATACTTATTACAGATCCTTCTCCGACAATGACACCTTCAACAACCTCTGACATTGCGCCAAGAAAAACATTGTCCTCAATAATTGTTGGCAAAGCTTGAGCTGGTTCTAAAACTCCACCAACCCCACTACCTGCTGATATATGGCAATTTTTTCCAACCTGAGCACAAGATCCGCAGCGACTGTAGGTATCTAACATTGTACCTTCATCAACGTATGCTCCAATATTTACAAAGCATGGCATTAGCACAACATTTT
>CACKTW010000001.1:50000-99391 GCA_902603215.1 uncultured Pelagibacteraceae bacterium | reverse complement strand
CTTTTTTTTCATCTATAATTTAACCAACTTGAATAAAAAAATTACTTATTTATATATATAGTCTCTAGTATTTGGTACTACATGCATGTCTTTTGTAAGTTGTAATTGATATACAACTTGGTCTCCCCATTGAAAAGCTTTTTCACAACCAACCAAATAAAACTCCCACATTCTAAAGAATTTTTCATCAAACATTTTTAAAACTTTATCTTTATTTTTTAAAAATCTATCTTTCCAATTTTTTAAAGTATACGCGTAATGCATTCTTAAAACTTCAGCATCTGCAATTAAAAGACCACATTTTTCAATAGGTATTACTAATTCACTAAAACTTGGAGTATAGCCACCGGGAAAAATATACTTAGTAATCCAAGGATGTGGGCTTCGAGGCGAATTAACAGAACCTATGGTATGAAGAAGAGCTAAACCGTCATAAGTCAAGTTTTTTTCAAGTTTTTTAAAAAAAGTTTTATAATATTTGCGCGAGGTGTGTTCAAACATTCCCACACTTACAATTCTATCAAATTTTTCATTAACATCTCTGTAGTCCATCATTTTGAATTGAACTTGGTTATCAACATTCATTTCTTTTGCTTTCTCCTGACTATACTTTAGTTGGTTTTCAGAAAGTGTAATGCCCAGAACTTGGCATTTACTTTTTTTTGCAATTTCAATGGCAAGAGATCCCCAGCCAGATCCAATATCTAATACTTTTTGGTTGGGTTTTAGGTTTAATTTTTTAATAATATGATCTATTTTATTATTTTGAGCTTCTTCTAGGGTATCATCCTTATTTTTAAAATATGCACATGAATATTGACGTTTTTCATCTAAAAATAAATCATATAATTTTTCTGATATATCATAATGATGAGAAACATTCTTTTTTGATTTTTTTTTATAATTAAAATTTGTTAAAAATCTATAAGTTCCCCTTAATTTATTTAAAAATTGATTAAATTGATTTTTTTCCCCTCGACCAATATTTGACAAAACAATATCTAAAAAATCTGACAATGAACCATTTTCAATAGTTAGGGTGCCATCAGTATATGCTTCTCCGAAATAAAGGTCAGGGTAAAATAAAAGTTTATAATGTAACTTCTTATCCAAAAGTTTTAATACAACAGGTTTTTCTTTTTTGGGTTTTCCAATAATGTATTTTTTTGAATTAGCGTCAACAAGTACAAAACCATCTTTTTTAATTAATTTTGATAAAAATTTAACAAGTTTCATGATTATGCCGCCTTATTTATTTCGGGTATAAAATTTAAAGTTTTTAATTCTAATAACAATTTTTCTTTTTCTTTATTATTCAAAAGTTTTAGAGGTGGCAACAGTCTAGCAAACATTTCGTTTTCTATAGATTTAAAACTATGTAATCCAGATATCAAATTAAATTGATCAAAAACTTTTCTTATTTCACATAATTTGTCATTAGAAGTCTGAGATTTATCATTAATAAAATCATCATAAACTTTTCTTGCGATTGGGGCTGTTACGTTGCAAATTGCCGATATTATTCCACTACAACCCATCTCTAATCCTTTTAGAAGTTTTGTTTCTGATCCCGGCAATATAGAAAAGTTTTCTATTTTTAATTTTTCGTAAAGGTTGTAAGTTGAATCTTTTAAACCAATTATCTGTTCAGGAAAATCTTTTGCTAATTTTTCAACTACAGAAATACTGAACGCATAACCACAAAGTTTTTCAAAATTATAAAGTATAATTTTGGATTCCGGAACTTTTTCAATTATTTTAGAATAATAATTATAAGCTCCCTCATCACCATACTTGTAGTAAGCAGGAGGCATCAGTAAAAAATATTTAAAACCATTTTTTATTGAATTTTTCATTAACTCAATTGTTTCATTTAAAGAATTGTAGCCAGTACCAATAATAAAATTATTTTTCTTTTTACTTTTTGATAATTTTTCTATTAATTCTCTTTTTTCTTTTGATGAAATTAACTGCGCTTGACCTGTGCTTCCTAAAATGGCTACACCATGACAACCTTTATCTATAATATTTTCTGCGTGCCTAATTGTTTTTTCAATATCTAGAGTAAAATCTGCTTTAATTATCGACATCGAGGCTGCATATATTCCCTTTATTTCTGCCATGATTTAAATCCTTTTTTTTTATAAAAGTAATATAATTACATTAAAAATGAAAGTTCTAGTTATTCAAAATCGCATGGGAATAGGGGATTTAGTTATTTTTTTACCTTATATTTTTTGTATTTCAAAAACATTGAATACACCTATAAGTTTACTAGTAAGAGAAAATACAAAAGCAAAAGATTTATTAAAAAACAATCCTCATATTTCAGAAATTATTATTTTAGATAGGGATGATAAAAACAACTCTGGTCGACATCATGGCATTTCGGGAACAATAAATTTAATTAAAGATATAAGGGAAAAAAATTTTGATAAATCATTTACTTTTAATTCATCAGCAAGATATGCTTTGATTACAAAATTGTCAGGAATTAAAGAGCGTTTTCAGTACCCTTTGGGAGAGAAAAAAAATCAAAATATCATAGAAGCAGCGAAAGAATTTATTGATAAATCTTTAGAAAAAAAAGTAGACCCAACTTCTGTATTGCCGATTGATGAAAAAGCAGTAAACGAAGTTAAAAAAAAATATTTTAGTTTTGGTGATACATTTTACATTGCTCTTGGGGTTGGTGGGTCTGGAGAAACTAAAAGAATACCGGTTGAAAAATTTATTCAATTTATGGATTTAATCAGCAAGCAAAAAAAATGCATTTTTTATCTAGCCGCTGGTTCAAATGATATAGAACAAAAAATTGTTGATAAAATTCTGGAGACAAAACATAAAAATAATTGTGTTTCTTTAAACAAAATGAAGATAATTGAGACTCTGCCCATTCTGAAAAATTGCAATCTTTGTGTTTCAAATGATACAAGCTTTAGTCATATTTCTGCAGCGTTAGGGATAAAAACTATCACTTTACTTTCAGACACTCCATTGCTTTATGGATCTTACTCTTCATTAATGACTCCCATCTTACCAGAAGGGGAAACAAATGTAACTCACGATACCTTAGGAAAAGAAAAAATTAATCCACAAGAAATTTATTTAAAAGCAAAAGAAATACTTATTCATTAACAAAAATTGACACTCCTCGTTGATTAATATTAATATTATATCCACGAGTTTCTGGTGGAAAGGCACGTTGACTGCAATCAATCAAATTGCACTTTCTGCATGAAACACCAATTTTTGATTCATTTTTTTCATCTTTTAAATTAAGCCCATCTGCATAAACAAAATCTTTTGCATATTTAATTTGACATCCTAATCCTATAGACAGAATGCCTTTCTCTTCACCATATTTTGCAATTCCTTTTTCAACTGTTCTTGCAATACAGACATATTTTTCTCCACTATCAGCCATTTTACTGACTGCTGCAGTTATTTTTCCAGGATTAGAAAAAGCACTGTAAACATTCCACTTAGGGCATGCACCACTTAGACGTGGCAGTTCGATGCCAGAGAGAGAAAAACGTTTAGAAACATTGCCAGACCTGTCTACTCTTATCATATGTAAAGGAATCCCTCTTTGAGTTTTTTTTTGAAGACAGGTTACACGATGACATACTTGTTCAAAAGAAACTGCAAAAGAATTTTGAAGCAATTCTAGATCATATCTATATTTTGTTACTTCATTATAAAAATTTTCATAAGGCATTATTATTGCGGCACCAGTATAATTAAGCAATGCAACTTTACTTACTTTTCTGCCGACCTCTTTTTCAAAAGAAAAATCATCTAAATATTCCTCTATAATATCATCAGCTTCTATCTGAGCCACTAGAGCAGCAGCAAATAATTTTTTTGTTTCTAAAGTTAATAAATCAGATAAGTAAAATTCTTTTTTTTCAGGGTAATAAATTTTTGAAAAAAGCTTTTTTTTTGGAGGAATAACATCTTTCACAAGAATTTTATGTTTTTCTTTAAGATATTCACAAATAGATAAATATCGTGCCCTATTGTTCATTTTAATTTTTTCATAAGTTTTTGTTGCAAAATCTTCTAATTTTGGAAAATAATTGTCAAATTTTTGGATAAAGTCACTAACTTGTTCACCTGGAAAAATTTCTTCAACACTTTTTTTTTCAATATTTTCACCACGTAGCCCAACGTTTTCTTTGCCAAGCTTAACTAGGGCCTCGGCAATCTTAGGATTAATTCTAACTATCTCTTCAGCTTCTTCAGGCCTTATGTCTAATTTTTCGATAGAGGGAATTTTTACAATTTCTTGAGTTTTGTTTACTAAATCTGGGTTTACTTTTTTTTTTAAATCCTCGGTTTCTATTTCTAGAATTTCTTGTATTTTTAAAAGGGTATCCCCATCAGGTTTTCTTTGGTTGCTTTCAATAAGAGATAAAAAAGCAGGCGTTATTCCTAGATCAGCAGCTAAATCCTTAGCTTTAATATGTTTTTCCTGCCTTTTAGATCTAATTATTGGCCCATATTCATAAACTTTTCGCATAACTGTTAATTTTTAGTTAATAAATTAACAAAACTAATATAAATTTACAACAAAAATATAGACTTATTAACCATATAGAAATATTAGTTTAAACCTATGAATAATTTAATTAATAATTCTGAATATAAGGCTGAGAATAGAGATAGGCCATCAAATACAACAAGTTATCATGACGATGTTTGTTTTGATGAGACAAGCGAGACAAAAGAAGATTAATTAAGCTATAAGTATTTCCTACGTACAATCAAAACAGAGAGTAAATAATTGATGTCAAAAGCCAATGTTTCATATGATCTAAAAAGATTTGCTGGTATCAAAAGAGATTATTCGGAAAAAGAAGTTGAAAAATTGAGAGGCTCAATAAAAATTGAGTACTCTATATGTAGACAACAATCAGAAAAACTTTGGAAACTTCTAAACGCTGAAACTTATGTTAATAGCCTTGGCTCGCTTTCAGGGAATCAAGCAGTCCAGCATGCAAAAGCAGGATTAAAGGCAATTTATTGTAGCGGATGGCAAGTTGCGGCTGATGCAAATTCTGCTGGAGAAATGTATCCAGATCAAAGTTTATATCCTTATGATAGTGCACCTAAATTAGTAGAATCCATGAACAACGCTTTATTAAGAGCAGATCAAATACAGCATATGGAAATAAAAGACGGAGATGTAAATTCAAAAGACAAGATAGACTACATGTTGCCTATAATTGCTGATGCAGAAGCTGGATTTGGAGGTCCGCTAAATGTATTTGAGCTTACAAAAAAATTTATAAAAGCCGGAACAGCTGGAATTCATTTAGAAGACCAGTTAGCAAGCGAAAAAAAATGTGGTCATATGGGAGGAAAAGTTTTAATTCCAACTAGTCAAGCTATTAAAAATTTAAAAGCAGCAAGACTTGCTGCAGATATTGCCGATGTACCGTTAATTATTGTAGCTAGAACAGATGCTAATGCAGCAAAATTAATTACAAACGATTTTGATGAAAATGACAAACCTTTTTTAACAGGAAAAAGGTCACCTGAAGGTTTTTATTATGTAAAAGCAGGCTTAGATCAGGCGATTTCCAGAGGATTGGCTTATGCACCTTACAGCGATTTAGTTTGGTGTGAAACGTCTAAACCAGATTTAAAAGAAGCAAAAACTTTTGCAGAAGCAATACATAAAAAATTTCCAGGTAAATTATTAGCTTATAATTGTTCGCCGTCTTTTAATTGGGAAAAAAACCTTTCAGCAAAAGAAATTGAAATTTTTCAAAAAGAAATGGGAAATATGGGTTACAAATTTCAATTTATTACTCTTGCAGGTTTTCATGCACAAAACTATGCAATCTTTGATTTAGCTAAAAGATACAAGAAAGATGGCATGGCGGCTTATTCAAAATTGCAACAAAAAGAATTTAGTAGCGAAAAAGAAGGTTATACTGCTACTAAACACCAAAGAGAAGTTGGTACCTCATACTTTGATGCTGTGTCCAATACAATATCTGGTGGTGAAAGTTCTACAACTGCAATGAAAGGTTCTACGGAAGACGAGCAGTTTTAAAAATATTTTTTATATTGATTTTTATTTTTTTTAGTTTACAGTGGATTTAACTGAATATTGGTTGATCATATTGTTTTGTAAGCTAAGTATTTAGGCAAGTCTGAAAAAACATTCTCCCTACTTACCACTTAAACAAAATGATATGAATTTTAAAGCATGATTAACCTGCTAAGGTAATTTATGGAAAAAGTAAAATGTCCACATTGTAAAAAAGAATTTCCGTTAGAGGAAGGTCTCCAATCTCATCTGAAAGACCTTCAAAACCAGGCTCGTGAAAAAGGCAAAGCTGAATCTGAAACAGAAAATCAAAAAATGTTAGAAAAAAATAAAAAATTAGAAGAACAAAACAAAGAAAAAGATGAAATTATTAAGAATGCTAACACTCTTCATGAATCTGCTATGAAAAATGTTATAGAAGATCAAAAATTAAAGAATCAGACTGCAATTCAACAAAAGGATCTTAAATTGAAAAGAGCTGAAGAAAACAACAAAAATTTACTAGCAATGGTCGAAAAACAAAAAAAAATAATTGATCAGGGTGGATCCGCTGACCAAGGTTCTGCACAAGAAATTGTTTTGTTGGATTATTTAAAAAATACAGTTTTTAAATACAGAAAGGAAGATAAATTTTCTTCTTACGGAAAAGGAAAAAAAGGCGGGGATGTTCTTCATGAAGTGGTAGAAAAAGGAGCACCAGTTGGAAGAGTGCTATACGAAAGCAAAAATACTGATAATTTTGATAACAAATGGACAAGTAAAATACTTGAGGATATGAGTGATTCCAAAGCTGATGTTGGCATTATTTTCACTAGAGCTGTACCGAGATATTTTATTAAAGATGAAGATTATCATCAGGATAATAATGTTTTTATTTGTAAATATGATCATACCGCACTAAGAACCCTAGCTAGATCTAATAGGTTATTGTTAATTGATGCAAAAAATGTAGAAAAAAATCCAAAAAGCAATGAAACTAGTGTTGTTGAATTCTACAACAACCCAGATAACAAAAATACAATGTTTATGCTTTCAAAGTTGCGCAAGTCTGCTTCGGAGAATGTTAAAAAAATTAAAACTTATGCTGATAAAGCTGCGCAAGATCTAGATAAATCTGATGAAGAATTGGAAGAATTATATAACAATCTTTCAAAAGTGGGAGTTCATTTTAAAAAATAAAACTGAATTAACTATGAAATTAAGCAGATCTAAATGGGAAAATTTTATTCGTTGTCCTTTTTGTTTTTATTTAAAAGAAAAACATAATATTGATCCTCCAGCAACACCAAGATTTAATATCAATATGAGAGTGGACAGTTTATTAAAAGAAGAATTTGATCAGCTTAGATCAAACCAACAACCTCATCCTATTTTTAAGAAGTATAATTTAAATTTTGTCCCATACAATCTAGATCCACAAAAGCTTAAAGATTATAGAAATAATAGAAGAGGAATTGAAGCAAAATCAAAAAAAACCAAATTTATTCTATATGGTGCCCTAGATGATTTATGGTTAAACAAAGATACAAATGAAATTGTTGTACTTGATTATAAAGCAACTTCGAATAAAAATGATCCTGACTATGTTAATTCGTCTGCGGAATATTATAAGTCATACCTTAGACAGCTAGATTTTTATTGTTATCTTTTAAAACTTAATGGTTATAAAGTTTTTAAAACTGGTTATTGGTTAATATGTAACGCAACTAACGCAGATCAAAAAGTCTTTGAAGGAAATTTGTCTTTCAAGATGACTTTATTACCTTATAATTTAAAAACAGAATATATAGAAGACATTCTTGTTGAATTAGAAAAATGTTTAGAGCTTAAAAAACCTCCAGCTTCAGGAAAGCATTGCGCTAATTGTTTTTGGCAACATGAGGTTAGTCAGTTTTCAAAATAAACAAATTATGAAAAATATTGCAATAATTGATATTGAAAGCCAAGGTGCATCAACTAGCTACTCTTCGATAATTTCTATTGCGGGAATTTTGCTTTCTTCTGAATTAAAAGAATTAGATCGTTTTGAATTAAATTGTAGAAATAAACCAGGACATGTCCCAGATCCTTATAGCTTATGGGTCAATAAAGGTTTTCAACAAATGATAAATTCTAATCGTAGTCATTTTCAATTAATGACAGAACTTCATAGGATAATTAAAAAATGGTCTCCTTGTATTTGGATGGGCTGGAATTCGATAGGCTTTGATTTTATTATGATTCAGAAAGAAAATTATAAAAGCTTATTTCCTCCCTATACTTTGAATACAAATTCTAATGAACAGGCAGACTTTTTGCCAGTTGCAAGAAGTAGTAAGCTTTTTTTTCCAAAATCAATAAACACAACTTTTTCGGAAAAGAAAAATCCAGAATTTAAGCTCGAAAAACTTAGCACTATTAATGACATAAAAGTTAAGCAATTTCATACCGCTATTTCAGATTGTGAAGCTTGTCTAGGTGTAATGGAAATCATTAAAAAAAATGCAAAAGCAATTTACGAAGAATCTTTTAATACGACCTCTAAACACAAAGTATTAGATATACTTCAAAAAGAGAGAGTTTTTACAACTAGTTTTTATTATTATGGTAAAGCACGTCCTTTTTTGACAACTTACCTTTGTGATCATGGTGAATATAAATGGCCAATTGTTTTTTGCTTGGAACAAGATCCAAAAGATTTAATCAATTTAGATATGAATTCCTTAAAAAAGGAACTTAAAAAACCGGGAAAATGGGCAAGAGCGTTACCAGCTAATAAGCACCCAATTATTTTAAATAAAAATTTTGCCTTAGAGCTAGACATTTATAAAAATATTGGATTAAAAAAAATAAAAGAAAGAGCAGATATAATTCATGAAAACAAAAAGTTTTCAGAAAAAGTAAGTTTTGCACTAGGTGAATTAGTAAGAGAAAAACAACAAGGTAAAGAAAAAAAGGAACTAGCCTATGAAGATAGACTTTATTCAGATGGATTTGTAAAAAATCCTGAAGATACTAGTTTAATGGCCGAATTTCATTCATTAGAAGATTGGAAAAAAAGAGATGATATTGTTTCGCAAATTGAAGATCCTAGGTTTAAATATTTTGGGAAAAGACTGATTTATCAAAATCAACCCGAAGTTTTAAAAAAAGAAGAACTTCAAAAAATTAATAGAGATATTGCAAAAAAAATATTGAATGTTGAAGAAACTGACTTTACCACAATCCCAATGGCTGAAAATCTAATTGATAATATGAGAAATGAAAAAGAAATTTCAAAGGAAAAATTAGATTATGTCAATGAGGTTGACTCATATATATCTGAAATGAGAAAAAATTATGAAGAACATCTTAAGTAGTTGACTTTGAAAAATTTTATAATAAAAGCACTTTATGGCAACAATCAATGTTACTGATGATAATTTTCAAAAAGAGGTCTTAGAATCGCCAAAACCGGTATTGGTTGATTTTTGGGCTTCCTGGTGTGCTCCTTGTAGAGAAGTTGGACCATTGTTAGAAGAAATTTCAAACGAAATGACAGATGTAATTACAATAGCAAAACATAATATTGATTCTGAGCCTAATCAGCCAGTAAAATATGGGGTCAGAGGAATTCCCACAATGTTACTTTTTAAAAGTGGTGAATTAAAAGCCACAAAAGTTGGAGCCACTACAAAATCTAATATTATTTCTTGGATTAAAGAAAATATTTAATTCAAATTCAAAACTTCTCCTGTCAAATAGAGAGAGCCCACAACCAAAATTATCGAATTATTTTTTTGACCAAGACTCTTGATACTTTGAATTATACTTTCACCAGTTTTTATATTTTTATGATTTCCATTTAATTTATTTTTAAATTCTTCTTTTGTGATGGACCTCTCTTGATTAGGTACATCGATTAAAGTTATTGATTCCACTATATCTTTAAAAGAATTAACAAAACCTTCATGATCTTTATTTTTCATCATACCAACAATCAAGTGAACTTGTTGGTTTTGTTGTTTTATCCAATTTGCAATAGATTTTGAAGAATTTACATTATGGCCCCCATCTAGTATTAGCCTATTACGACCTACCAGGTTTTTAAGTTTACCCGATTTAATCTCTTGCAATCTTCCTTTAAGCTCAATTTTAGTTATTCCTTTTTTAATATTATTATCTTTGATATTAAATAATTTTCTACAAGCAATAATTGCTGTACTTATGTTTCCGAGTTGATGGTCTCCCAATACGCTTGGTTCAGGCAACATAATTGATCCCTGGCCATCCTCATATTGAATAAAATTATTTTCTGCTTTTAAGTAGTGAAAATCTTTTCCAAAGAAATATTTATTAGAGTTATTATTTTTTAGAGCTTTTTCAATTTTAGATTTAATCTCTTTATTTTCTTGCATATTAACAAATATATTTGAATCTAATAACTTGATTGTTTTTTCATGTATAACACTATCAATTGTTTTATTTTTAACCCATTCCAAGTGGTCAAGGCCCACAGAGCTTATTATTGAGCCTAAATTTTTTTTAAAAACATTTGTAGAATCAAATTGATGAAATAAACCAGCTTCGATAATAGTTATGTTATCTTTAAATTGTTCGCAGTATTTTAAATATGAACAAGTGAGTATTTCAAAAAGTGTTGCAGTGTCGTTTCCTAATATTTTTTCGATATCTTGAAGTAGATTTACTAAATTTTCATCACTTATTTCGTTATCATCAAATACAAAACGTTCTGTATAGGACTGAAGACTGGGAGATAAATACAAGTTACATTTATGTCCCGATTCATTAAGTATTGCCTTTAAGCTTTGACAAATAGAAAATTTACCGTTAGTGCCAACAACTGAAATCACATTTTTAAGTTTATCTTGAGGATTTCCTAATTTTTTAAGAAGATTAAAAGTTCTATCTAAAGTTAAGTCGATTTTTCTAGGATGCAGCTGAAGTAATCGATTCAGAATCTTTTTTAGTTTCATTTGTCTCTGAGAGATTTTCTTGAGAATTTTTCTTTTTCAAGATTTTAGTTAAAGTTGTTACTATATTTTTAATTTCATGTCGATTATCTAGAACAAAATCAACTCTAGCAGTTCGTTCTAAACCTACACTTGTACCAAAATCTTGAGGTAGCTCACCAGTTGATGCATTACGAGAAACTCTAGCGCCGGCAAATAAAATACTTTTTGCATTTTTTTCTTCTATACCAACTAAATCGTGATTAAAAAAAGTACTAGCATATGGTCCACCAGTTGTTTTTGCACAAGCAATTGCAATTGTGAGAATATTTTTTTTCTTTAATTCTTGAAGAGCAATTGTTCCTTTTACCATTGCAGAAGCTAAACCTGTGACTCCAGTTGTTACAGCAACCCCACCAGTTTGATAAATAGTTAGAAAAAGATCAACCTTTTCATCAATTGCTTTTTGTGCACACTCTACAAAATAATCTGACTCTTGAGGGGACCATGCTCCTCCACCAAAGCGCCAATCATGAGCAACAACTACTGCAGAAAGATTATTTATTTTTCCAAAACTTCCTAAAAGAGCTGAATCCATTTTTGTAATTTTTTGATATTTTTTTCTTTTATCAATGTATTTTGTTCCATCCATTTCAAATTTTAGAGGGTCTGGATTTGTATAATTTGTTTTAACTATTTCATAAGTTCCAGAATCAAATAATTTTTGGAATCTATCAATTGGTGAAATTTCAAAATGGTAACTACAAGAACAAATTTCATAATTCTTTTTCATTTCATCTTTAAGGTTAATTTTTGAACAAACAGGACAAGTTTTAAATAAACCCTCAGCAACTTCTTTTGCTGTTGGGCGAGACCTAACAATTTTTTTTACCTGTTGAGAAAATTTTTTGATTTTATCTTTTATCCAATTCATGCAATTTTGCTTTTCAAACTTTTTACCATATTACTTACATTTGTGACAGGATTTTGTCGATTTTTAATTGATTTTGAAATTTTTTTACAGATTTCGCTACCAACAACACATCCATCTGAGGATTTAAAGGATGAGATATTTTTACTTGTGATTCCAAAACCAATTACAAGATTTTTTTTTCTATTTTTAATTATTTTTTTAATTTTTACATAATTTTTTAAAATATTTCTAGGAGACACTTTAAGTTTTTCTCCAGTAGTAGACAGCATGCTAATGTAGTAAAGCATATCATGTGAATTACTAATAATTTTTTTCATTCTTGCTTTTGATGTAGTCGGGGATAAAAGTTGTACAAAACTAATAGAATTTTTTCTACATTTTTTTGCAAAATTTATATTATCTGGCCAAGGTAGATCAACTACAATCAAGCCATTCACTCCCACTTGTTTACACTTTTTTAAAAATTTGTTTTGTCCATATTGGCATATCATATTGTAATAACCCATTAAAATTACAGGTTTTGCATTTTTATTTTTTTTAAATTCCTTTACGATTTGAAAGACGTCTCTCATTTTAATACCGTTTTTAATTGCCCGATATGAAGCTGTTTGAATTTGTCCACCATCTGCTATAGGCGTGTTATGAGGAAAACCTATTTCACAAATGTCAGCATAATTTGAAATAGAATTTAATATTTCTAATGATTTTTTTTTAGTATTATCTCCAGCGACAGTATAAGTAAGTAAAGCGGGTCTTCTTTCTTTTTTAGATTTTTCAAAGGCTAAACTAATTGGCGATATAGTCATTTTTATTTTCCTAATCTTTTTCTCAAAATGTCACGATCTTTTTGCGCATCACCACATGAGTTCACGATTATGATTGTATCCTTGCTTAATTTTGGAGCTATTTTAATTGCCTCGGCAAATGCGTGACTTGGTTCTAAGCTAGGGTTTAAATTTTCGTATTTAGTAACTAATTGATAAGCTTTTAAAGCCTCTTCGTCAGTTGCTGCAGTATATCTTGCTCTTTTTACATCTTTTAAAAAACAATGAAGTGGAGAGACACCAGGATAATCTAATCCAGCACTTATTGATTCTGTTTCTTCTATTTGACCATCTGTATTTTGATTTACATATTGAGCAGCGCCATGCAAAATTCCAATTTTTGATCCGTAAGTTAGAGGAGCGGCGTGCCTTTTGCTTTTTTTTGGTCCACCTGCTTCAACACCAATAAACTCAATTTGTTTTTTGTTGTAATGCATAAATTCATTCCAAAAACCAAAACTTGATGAACCTCCCCCAACACAATTTATTAATTTCAACTTTTTCGGAATTTCTCCAAATTCTTCTTTTATTTGCAGAATTAGTTCTCTAGAAATTTGTGAAGTGCTCCATCCACAAATTTTCACAAATATATTTGGCCCAACAGTTGAGCCCACGCACATTGACGTGGTTAGGCAATTAGATACCCAATATCGCATACACTCGCTGACAGCGTCTACGAGAGTTTGGCTGCCTGTATAAACAGGAACTATTTCGGCGCCATTTTTTCGCATAGCATCGCAATTAGGTTTTTGCCTTTTAATATCTTTTGCACCCATAAATATTTTACATTTTAAACCAAATTTTTTTGCTGCCATGCTTAACATTTTTCCAGCGTATCCTGCTCCAGTGTCTCCAACTATATATTTTTTTCCTGCTCTCTTAGCTATAAGGCTATGGACAGTAGCATTATAAATTTTGTGAGCGCCGCCATTAGCTTCAGACACGACTTTTGCCCATATTTGGGCACCACCCAAATGTGCTGTTAAGTTTTCAAGTTTTACAAAAGGAGTAGGTGATCCAACCCAATTTTTGAAATAGTAATCTCTTTCTCGAATAAATTTTTTATCTTTTCTCAATTTTTCAAATAAGATTGCTAGATCTTCCACAGGTTTTTTCAAAGTTTCAGGTATAAAATTTCCACCAAATTTTCCCCAAAAACCATTTTTGTCGTGCTGGTCAATTAAAAGTTTATTCTTTTTTATTTTGATCATAAGCTTTTTAATTTTGATAAAAAATCTGAGATTTTTTTTACCGATTTTTTTCCAGGATTATCCTCTAAACCAGAAGAAATATCAATTTTTTGCGCAATATTTTTTGCTTTATCGAAATTATCAATATTAATGCCGCCTGCTAAAAACCATTCTTTTATTTCAATATTTTTTAAGTAATCCCAATTGAAATTAGAGCTTTTTTCCATTCCCGGTGAATCAAATAGAAACTCATCTGCAATTCCAACATATTCTTTATATAAATCTATATCTTCTTCTTTTTTTACTTTTATAGACTGAATAATTTTTTTATTAGATATTAATTTTAACTCCTTAACTCTTTCTGGAGACACATCATAAACTTGAAAATAATCAAATTGATCTTTAACTTTTTCCATAAAACTATTTTCTGGTTTTACGACAACAGCAACTTTTTTAATATGTTTTGGAACCATCGAAGTAAGCTTTTTTGATTGTTCAATTGAAAGATTTCTTGGTGAAGGCGGATAAAAAACAAAACCTAAGTATTGGCATCCTCCATTTTCGACAATGGTTTTGATAATATTTTCAGAACTTATGCCACAGATTTTTAATTCTATAGACATGCTTTATATTTTAACAGATTCAGATATGCGTCTTAAATTTTCTTCAATATTTCCTTTGATTAGGCTTCTTCCCATAATTATTTTATCAGATCCATTTTTTATACTTTCAGCTGGAGTACAAACACGTTGTTGATCATCTTTATTATCTGCATCCATGCGAATTCCAGGAGTAAAAATTAAAAGATTAGGACCAATAATTTTTCTAACAATTTTTGCCTCTTGTCCAGAACATACTATTCCAACATCCATTTCTTTTGCTACTTTTGCTAATTTTTCTACTTGTTCAATTACGGTACTGTTATTTCCTATAGCTTTTAAATCTTCATCATTTAGAGCTGTTAAAATTGTGACCATCATAATTTTGGGATTCGATTTAATTTCGCTAGCAGCCTCTTTTGCTTTATCAATCATTGATTTACCACCCTGGCCGTGAATTGTTAAGAAACCAAATTCAATATCATTCAAAGCTTTAATTGCTTTATAAACAGTTTGAGGAATGTCGTTTAATTTTAAATCCAACATAATATTGTTAATTCCAATTTTATTAAATTCCCTTATTCCTTTTTTTCCATGAGAATTAAAAAACTCTAACCCTAATTTTACCGTAAAAATTTTATCCTTAACTTTTTTTGCCAAGGAAAGAGCTTCTTCTAAGTTATTCAAGTCTAAAGCAAGAATAAGTTTATTTTTCATTATTAAAATCTAGGTTAATTTTTTTTAGGAAATCTTTACTCATTTTCCACTGAACTTTATTTTTTTCAGGAATGTTTATTTTAATACCATTTTTTGGATTTCTTCCTTCCCTTGATTTTGATTTTTTGATTTTAAAAGACCCAAAACCCCTTATCTCAACATTATTACCTTTTGAAAGGCCGTTTATAATTTCATCAAAAACTAAATCTAAAGCTTTTTCTAAATTTTTTTTTGGAAATTTTGGGTAGTTTTTTTTTAATTGTTCTAAAATTTGACTTTTTACTACACTCAATTTTATTTTTCTGTTTTCTTTTTAGTTTTTTTGCCTAGAGCATTAGATATTTTTTTCTTTAAAACACCAGATAAATTTGCAAATGGCAAAGATTTTCCGCTATCTACGCTACCATATTTTTTAATAGCTTGTTTATTTTGTTCTACTTCTAACATCTTGATTGATAATGAAACTTTTCGATCTACCAATGACAACTCTTGAATCATGCAGTCTATTTTATCTCCTTTATTAAAACGATTAACTCTTTGATCTTCTTTGTCTACGGCGATTTGAGATTTTTTAATTAAGAAATTTACTGAGCAAGCGGGAGGAGAAACTTTTATTCCATTTTCCAAAGTTTCTTTAACAATTACTGTTAATATTTCTCCTGCTTTTTTTCCTTGGAAATAATCTAGAGGATCAGGTAACAATTGTTTTAAACCCAACCTCAGTTTTTCTTTTTCAGAATCTATTTCTAGAACTTTAGCAGAAATTTCGTCATTTTTATTGAACTTTGTTAAGTCGTCATTCTTTTCCTGGTACGAAAGGTCATTTTTGTGAATGAGTCCTTCCAAAGGAAAATTGTTAATTGTTACAAACAAACCGAACTCTGCAATATTTTTAATTTTTACTTTAATTGTTGATCCTTCACCATGTTCTTTTTTAAATTTTTCCCAAGGGTTTTCAGTAGTATCTTTATAGCTTAAAGATACTCGTCTTTTTTCAATATCAATTTCTTTTACCTTAACTTTTACTTTTTGAGATATAGAAAATAGTTTTTTTGCAGATACGTTTTTTTTCAAATGAGAAAGTTCGGAAGAATGGCAAAGCCCCTCAATTTTTTCTCCAATTGAAAAAAAAACACCATAATCAGTAATTTTTTTTACGATACCATCATAGATATTTCCTACTTTGTAATTATTAATCTCTGCCTCAAAAGGATCAGGCGTTAGTTCCTTAATTGATGTAGAAATCTTTCCATCCTGTATGCTTATGATTTTCAGCGTTTGTTTTTGTCCTATTGAAAATAATTCTTCGGGATGACCAATTCGACTCCAACTAACATGATTAATATGAGTTAAGCTATCATAACCATCTAAATCAAAAAATATTCCGTAGGCTGTAATTCCTTTTACAGTTCCCTCAACAATATCCCCAACTTTAAATCTGCTTAAAAGTTGATCTTTATGTTCATTACGTGTTTGCTCAAGGATTGCCCTTCGACTAACACAAATATTTTGTCTCTGTTTATCTATCTTGATAATAAGAAACTTCTCATTAGTTTTAAATAAATGATCAATATTTTTAAGTGGCTTTATGTCAATTTGGCTACCCGGCAAAAATGCGAGTGTTGACATAACCTCAACTACAAAACCTCCCTTTACCCGAGAAATAATTTTTCCCTCAACAATTTCTTTTTTTGCAAAAGCTTTTTCCAATTTTTCAAAATTTGTAAATCTTAAAGCTTTTTCTCTACTAATTACTATATCTCCATCTCTATTTTCTAATTTTTCGAGCAAGACGGTAATATCAGAACCTACTTCTAAATTATCAAATTCTTTTAGCAATTTAAGTTCATTTACATCTATTGTTCCTTCCGCTCTGCATCCCGGTATATAAACAAAAATTAATTTTTCACTTATCTTGGTGACTTTTCCAGTGGTTAATTTTCCCTCTTCGATTTTTGTTTTAGAAAATTGATTGGATAGTAATTTGGCAAACTCTTTATTCTTTTCAGATGAAAGGTCTTTGTATATTTTTTCCATATTTTAATTTAATCTTAAGCTCTAAAATTTTTGAAAGCTTCAACAAAACTTGCTTTTTATTAATTTTAGTCGTGTCAACAATTACACAACCTTTTGAAGGACGTAAAGGACTAATTTTTCTTTTTGTATCATTTAAATCCCTTATTTTCATTGTTTTTTTTACTTCATTAAAGGAGATGCTGTTTTTATTTTTACGATATTCTTTAAATCTTCTCCTAGCCCTGCAATCTAAAGATGCTTTAAAAAAAATTTTTATGTCAGCATTTGGTGCTATAACGGAACCTATATCTCTGCCTTCTATAATGGCCAATCTATTTTTAGAAAATTTTTTTTGATATTGCTTTAAGAGTTTTCTAATATTTTTTTGTTTTGATATTATTGATGAAAATTCAGTTACTTTATTGCTGTATAAATTTTTATTTTTTAAATCTTTTGATTTTATTTTTTTTGTTATCTTTTTTAAAAACGAATAATCAGAAATATTTTTTTTATTATTTAAAAGTTTTATAGCAACAAATCGGTATAATGTTCCACTACTTAACAGTTGAAATCCATATTTTTTTGCGAACATTTTAGTCGCACTGGTTTTACCTGATCCAGCCCCACCATCTGCGGCAATCAGTATTTTTATTTTTTTATTTAATTTCATAGTGAGCGCCAATTTTTTTCATTAATGTTAAAAATTTTGGAAAACTTGTATTGATAGAATTACAATCTTTAATGTTAAATTTTCCACCAAATAATTGAGCCATTATAAATGCTGTCATGCAAATTCGATGATCTCCAAAAGTTTTAATTTTATAAGTTTTTTTTAAATTGATATCTGCATTTCCATAAATTTTGATTTTATCCTTTTTTAATCTTGTTTTAATATTTATTTGTCTAAGAATAGAGTTCATTACACTCAAACGTGGAGATTCTTTTTTTTCAAGTTCGTTCAGGCCTGAAAAAGTGCTGACGCCTTTAGCTAGAGACGCCGCAAGCATGATGATGGGGAATTCATCAATAGCGCTTGGCACCAAAGAAGTTGGGCAATTAATTCCAACTAGCTTGCTACTTTTTACGATTATATCTCCTCTTTTTTCGCCATTAACATTTTTTATATTTTTTAATGAAATCTTTGCTTTCATCAAAGTTAAAATTTTTAAAATGCCGGCTCTTGTAGGATTAAGATTGATGTTTTTAATTTTGAGTTTTGAATTTTTATTTAAAATAGTTAAAACAATAAAAAATGCTGCTGAGGAAATATCGCCAGGAATATCAAGTTTAAAAAATTTAAACTCCTTTTGACCTTCAATAAGAATTTTGTTTGATGATTTTTTTTTATTTACTTTAATTTTTACACCTATAAATTTTAATAGGTTTTCAGTATGATCTCTTGATTTTTTAACTTCCATGATTTTGGTAATACCAGGGGTATTAAGAGCTGCAAATTGAATTGCACTTTTTACTTGGGCAGATCCAATTTTTTCAACATGTTTAATGGGTGCTGGAAAATCAGTGCCTTGCATAACAATAGGAAGATTTTTTTTATTTTTTGGATAAAATCTACAACCAAATTTTTCTAAGGGTTTAATTACTCTTCCCATAGGTCTTTTGCTTAAACTTTTATCTCCAATTATTTTAATCTTTATTGGATAAGATGATAAACATCCCATAATTAATCTTGCGAGTGTGCCGGCATTCCCGCAATTTATAGTAGCATTATTCTTTATTCTAAAAGATCCCAATCCATTACCAAATATCCAGTGTTCATTTTTTTTTTTAATTATCTTTACACCAAGCTGTCTTAAAGCTTTTACACAATTTAAAATATCCTCAGATTCAAGTAATCCAGAAATTTTACTAATCCCACCGTGAGATTGGCTTGCAATCAACAATGCTCTATGAGAAATCGATTTATCACCTTCCACATATATTGATTTATTAAAATGGTTAATTTTTTTTTTTATAGATATAGAAAAATTTTTCATTACCTTTAATCTTTAATTAAAAACTACTAAAGTTTTCTCCGAAATATAACTGTCTAGCCTTGTTGTGATTTATAATTTCATTTGGTTTTCCACTTGTAATAATCTCACCTCCCGAAATGATGGAACAGCGATCAGCAAGCGACAAGACATGTTGGGCCGAATGGTCCGTTATAAGAATAGAAACGCCCTTTCTTTGTAGGTCTATGATGATTTTTTTTATCATATCAATATTGATAGGGTCAACGGCTCCATATGGTTCATCCATCAATAGAATACGTGGATCATTAATGAGAGCTCTAGCGATGACAAGTTTTTTTCTTTCTCCGCCAGAAAGATTGTCTGCTCTTACTCTTCTAAGATGATCTAAATTAAAATTTGATAATAATTCTTGAATTTTGCTTTCTTGTTTTTTTTTATCTTTAATAACTATTTCTGCAATGGCTCTTAAATTATCTTCGCAACTTAATCCTTTAAAAACAGAATCATTTTGAGGTATATAGCCTAGCTTAAATTTTTTTGCTCTTTCATGGATCGCTAGATGAGTAATTTTATTTCCATCAACATATATGTTTCCTTGATTTGGCCTCATAATTCCTAGAAGAACATTAAATGTGACAGATTTTCCAGCACCATTAGGACCTAATAAACCAAAAATTTCTCCTTTATTAATGTGAAAATCAATTTTTCTTAATATAATTCGACTATCTATATTTTTGGAAATACCTTTTACCGATAAAATTGGCTTTGATTTAAACTTTAAAATTCTAAATTTTTTGATCGTGGCCATAATTTAATTTTGAACCTTTAATTTCACTTTGCTCTTGTTATCATACATGAAAATATTTGCATTCTTTTCCAGCATATTAATTTTTACCATATCAGCTAATAGAACACCCGTTTTATTGGTTATGTTTATATTGTTATAAATTTTTATTAGATTTTCAGTCAAAACAAGGTCTAAGTTATCACAAGTGATTTGGTTATCTGATTCTGTTGCAACTATATTTTTGGTAAAAGAAGTATCATTTGTTAGCTTATTATATATAGCTTTATCAGCTTTTATGTAAATTACCCTTCCATCTGCCAAACGAATTGTAGCAGTAACATTTTTCATATAACTTAAATCTGGTTTGTCATTAAAAATTTCTGATACTTTAGATTTTATTTCAAAAAAAATTTGATCATTGTTAGAACCAACGTAGCTAACATTTTCTACTAAACTTGACACATCCGGATTTGATAAAGCACTTTCTTTTTCAGCAATTTCTTTTTTCATTTTTAAATTATTTTTTTCAGATGATCCTAAAAAATAGGTAAAGAACAATAAAGAAACTGCAAAAATTACCAAAAAGATTTGAACTACGAGATTCTTTTTCATTCCATTCCAGCGTTTAAAATAGAATGTATGTGAAGAATTCCAATAGGCTTAGCTTTTTTTCCACTAGAAACAATTAATGATGTGATTTTTTTTCTATTCATAATACCAATTGCTTTTGACGCCAATATATCGGGAGAGATAAGAATTGGTTTTTTGCTCATAATGTTTTTTAGCTTAAGTGATAAAATATTTTTTTTACTTTTTCTTCTTAAATCTCCATCGGATAAAAATCCTGAAACATTTTTTTTTCCATTTAAAACAACCAAACATCCTAATTTTTTTTGATTCATTACATCTATTGCCTTTTTCATGCTAGCATTTTCATTTATGAATGGAATTTTATTTTTTGTAATCATAATATCCCGAACTGTTGTAAGCATTTTTCCAAGAGATCCAGCCGGATGAAGTTGTTTAAATTTTGTTGCGCCAAATCTTTTTTTATTCATCAATGTAATTGCGAGAGCATCACCAAAAGCTAACTGCATTGTAGTTGAAGATGTTGGAACCATTTCTCCTATGCCGGACTCCTTCACCCTAGGTAAAATTATTTTTATGTTACTTGCATTCAATAAAAGACTGTTTTTTTTTGCAGCAACACCAATCAGAAAAATACTAAAACGATTTGCATAGTTTATAATATTTTTTAACTCTGTCGTTTCGCCACTGTAACTAAATATTAATAAGATGTCTTTTTTAGTAATCTGCCCCAGGTCCCCGTGAGCTGCTTCACTTGGATGTATATAAAAAGACGATGTTCCAACACTGGATAGAGTTGCAGAAATTTTTCTGGAAATCAAACCAGATTTACCAATGCCAGCCAGAACTACTTTTCCCTTGCATTTTGCTATTGTCTCTACAGCTTTTGAAAATGATGAACCAAATGATAGTTTTAATTTTTTTAAAGCAATAATTTCTGAATCAATAACTTTTCTTCCTATTAATTTGTAGTTTAATTTTTTCATTATCTAGTGGGAAAAAATATCATTTTTGTAATCAGCTAAATCTAAGTCTACTCTTGTATTTAAAAATTTTAAACATTCTTGAAATAAAAAATCTCTTTTTTCTCTGATTAACATTTTGTTTAATTCTTTTTTCAAAGCATGAAGGTGTATTACATCTGAAGCTGCATATTTGAGTTGTTTTTCTGATAATTTTTCTGCACCCCAATCAGAACTCTGCATTTGCTTGTTCATGTCTAATCCAATAATTTCTTTAACAAGATCTTTTAAGCTATGTTTGTCCGTATAAGTTCTCGCAATTTTACTTGCAAGCTTTGTACAGTAAATATTTTTTACATTTGCTTTCAGAAAATGTTTAATTACAGCTATATCAAATCTTGCAAAATGAAAAATTTTGTTAATCTTTTCATTTTCTAAAATTTTTACTAAATTTTTTGCATTATAATTTTTACGATTTAGTTGGATAATATGACAGTCATTATTGCCAGTCGAAATTTGAACTAGAGTTAAAGGGTCTCTTTTTGGCTCTAAACCCATAGCCTCAGTGTCTACAGCTATTTCATTGCCTAAGTTTATTTCTTTTGGTAAATCATCTTTGTGGATTTTTAATTCCATTGAAAATATTAGTAAATTATGAAACAAAAAATTGCAACGATTTTTGGAGCTTCTGGTTTTATCGGGAGACATTTGCTTAGAAGTTTGGCAGAAAAAGACTTCAGAATAGTAGTTGCCACACGATCGCCTTATTTGAACGGACATTTAAAACCATTGGGGAATCCAGGCCAAATAGATTTGGAAAAAGTGAACATTTATGACGAAGACAATTTAAGGAATCTTATTAAAAATTCAAATTTAGTAATAAATTTGATTGGTATTTTAAACCAAAATTCAAAACAAAAATTTACAAATATTCATGAAAAATTTCCAAGTTTGCTGTCAAAAATTTGCAATGAGTTTAATGTAGAAAAATTTTTACACATCAGCGCACTAGGAGTAAGTCACAAAATAAACTCAAAATATATGAAATCAAAATTAAAAGGAGAAGAAAAAATTTTTGAAAATTTTAGAAATTCAATTATTTTAAGACCTTCGATAGTATTTGGGCCTGAAGATAAATTTTTTAATCAATTTGCTTTTTTAAGTCAATTTTTGCCATTCCTGCCTTTATTTGGTGGAGGTGAAACAAAATTTCAGCCCGTATATGTTGGTGATGTGGTTAAATCTATTAATGCAATTTTAGACAAAGAAGAAATTAAGGCAAATATTTATGAAATAGTTGGGCCAGAGGTATACTCTTTTCGTGAACTACTAGAAATACTTTTAAAAACAATAAATAGAAAAAGATTTTTTATTAATGTTCCTTTTTCAGTTGCAAAACTCCAAGCTTTTTTTATGCAATTACTACCCAATCCTTTATTAACGCCTGATCAAGTAGAAATATTAAAGTATGATAATGTGGCCACTGGAGCAAATCCAACGCTTTTTGATTTAGACATTTCTCCTTTAACAATCGAATCGGTACTACCAGATTATATATACAGATTTAGAAAAGGTGGAGAGTTTAGTTAATTTTAAATAAATTTTTTTAGTTTTAAGAGGCTGACTTTATTTTTTTTTTAATAAATTGCGGAACTTCATCGCTTTTATCTCCAACATCTTCTTTTTTATGACGTGGAGTATAAACCGTCATTAAATGTAAAGGACAATATGAAAATCCTTTTATACTTTTCCTTCCACAAAAACTTGCGTCAGAGTCTGTTGGATGCAACTCCATATATCTGCAGCTTTCATCAGTTAAATCAAGTAATGACAAATTTTTGGCTGGCTCAAAGTTCTTATCAATTATTAATGATCTAAATTTACTTCTAGTGCTTTTTTTTGTTTGAGTTTGGCTTGATTCATTTAAGTTTACTTCATTACGAGAACCCATCTTTTTTTTTGGTAGACTATTATTTGATAATCCCAGCCTGTAACATTTGCCAATTATACTATTCCTACTTTTGCCAGGTAGCATTTCAGCTATTTGACTTGCGCTTTTTTTTCCGTAATTCTCTTTGAGAACTTGTATTGATTTTTCGTCCCAACTCATAAATAATAAAACTATATATAGTGTAATAAAATAAAAAGGCTACACTATGGTGTAAAAAAAACACATTTGAAAAGTATTTTCAAGATTTTTTTTGAGTTTATTAACAATACAAATAAATAAAAGGTTAGAATTAAAAAAATATGAGTGATTTCAAAAACAAGTATAAGTTTAGCGAAAGAAGATTGGGAGTAATAAATTGGATAGGTTTTTTTGCCTTGTACAAGAAAGAAGTGTTACGTTTTTTGGTTGTATGGATACAAACTTTGTTTTCACCTCTAATTTCGGGATTATTGTTTTTACTTGTTTTGTCATTAGCGATTGGCAATGATAGAGGAGATGTTTTAGGAGTTCCTTTTATAACTTTTCTTGCACCAGGAATTATCTGTATGACAGCTGTTATACAACAGTCTTTTTCTCATTCTTCATCTTCAATCATGATAGGAAAAATACAAGGAAACATAGTTGATATGTTGTATGCGCCTTTATCACCTTTTGAGGTTACTTTATCTATAATTTTAGCAGCAGCCACAAGAAGTCTTATGATATCTTTTATTTCGATAATTGTTTTTTCATTCTTTGTCGATATGAGCGTTAATAATATTATTATTGTAATTGTCTATATGTTTCTAAGCTCTTTTATATTGGGAGCAGTTGGTTTTATTGCCGGTTTGTGGGCTGAAAAATTTGACCATATGGCGAGCGTAACAAACTTTATAATTATTCCTCTATCTTTTTTATCAGGTACTTTTTATTCAATAGACAGGCTGCCATATACTTTGCAAAAAATAAGCGAAATAAATCCATTTTTTTATATGATAGATGGCTTTAGATATGGGTTTATTGGAGCGTCAGATGGATCAATTAGGTTTGGCCTAATATATTTAGCTTTACTTTCTATTATTTGTTGGTTCCTAGCATATTTTTTATATAAAAAAGGCTATAAAATAAAATTTTAATTTATGACCTCAATTTTGGGTACTTATGCAAGAAAAGATATTTCTTTCAAGAAAGGCAAAGGAACTTACCTTTATTCAGAAAATGGAGACAAATATCTTGATTGGGTTTGTGGTATTGCTACAAACATTTTGGGTCACGGTCATCCACGCCTTGTTAAAGCTATTCAAAATCAATCGAAAAAACTTTGGCATGTCTCAAATGCTTTTATAATACCCGAACAAGAAAAATTAGCAAAAAGATTAACCAATTTTACTTTTGCAGATAAAGTTTTTTTTACAAATAGTGGAACAGAAGCTATTGAGGGAAGTATAAAAATTGCTAGGAAATATTTTCATAAAATCGGCAAACCAGAAAAAAATAGAATTATTACTTTTGAGGGAGCGTTTCATGGCCGTTCTCTCGCAGCACTTTTTGCAGCTAACAACAAGTCTCACTGCGAAGGATTTGGACCAAAAGTTGATGGTTTTGACCAAGTTTCGTTTGCAAACCATGAAGCTTTAAAAAAAGCTATAAACGAAAATACAGCAGCTATAATGGTAGAGCCTATTCAAGGTGAGGGAGGAATTAAAGTTGTTCCAGATTATTGTTTACAGGGATTAAAAGAACTATGTGATAAAAATAATATTTTGTTAATTTTGGACTGTGTACAAACTATTTTTAGAACAGGATCTTTATTAGGATTTGAAAAATCAAAAATTTCTCCGGATATATGCGCTATAGCCAAAGGGATTGGAGGAGGTTTTCCACTAGGAGCAGTTTTGGCTACCGAAAAAACTTCAGTTGGAATGACACCAGGCACACACGGCTCAACATTTGGTGGGAATCCTCTTGGTGCTTCAGTAGGAAATGCTGTACTTGATATAGTTTTGTCAAAAGGTTTTTTTAATAATGTAAAAAAAAAAGGCAGTTATTTTCACGAAGAATTAAAAAAACTGAAAGACAATTTTCCAAAAATTATAGAAGAAGTAAGAGGAATTAATTTTATTAAAGGTTTAAAATTGAAAGTTGACAGCACTGAGTTTGTTTCAAAACTAATGAAGCATAAGTTGCTTGTTGTTAAGGCATCAGAAAATTGTATTAGATTGTTTCCACCTTTAACATCAACAACAAAAGAATTAAGCGTAGGTCTAAAGATTATTAAAAAAGTTTGTCAAGAATACAAAAATTAATGAAGCACTTTTTAGATTTAAAAGATATTTCAAAAGAAGATCTCAAAAATATAATTTTGGATGCGGAAAAAAGAAAACAAAAAAGAGATCCATCTAAAAAATCGAAACTAGATGATGATCTACCTTTGGATGGCAAAACATTAATTATGATGTTTGAAAAACCATCTACAAGAACAAGAGTTTCGTTTGATCTTGCAGCAAAACAATTAGGTGGCCAGACATTAATGATAAATCCGGATGATATGCATCTTGGCCAAGGAGAAGAAAGCATTCATGATACGGCAAAAGTTTTAACACAGTATGCAGACATTATAATGTTAAGGACAACATCTCATAAAAAAGCTATAGATTTTTCAAAACATTTGGGAATACCTTTAATTAATGGGTTGACTGATTTAAGTCACCCAACTCAAGTTTTAAGTGACGTTTTTACCATTTATGAAAATAAAGGAAAAATAGAAGGTTTGACAATTGCCTGGATAGGTGACGGAAATAATATGCTTAATTCTTTTATAGAAGCATCAGTCAAATTTAATTTCGAACTAAATATTGGTTGTCCCAAAAAATTTTTACCAAATAAAAAAATTTTAGATTATGCAAAAAAAAATAAAGCCAAAATAAATATTTTTTATAATCCAAATGAAGCAGTTAAGAATGCTGATTGTGTAATGACAGATAAGTATGTGAGTGTATTAAACGATAAGATAAATAAAGATAAAAAAAAAAAATACTTTAAGAAATTTCAAGTTAATCAAAAATTAATGTCATTAGCAAAAAAAGATGCAATTTTTTTACATTGCCTTCCCGCAAGCAGAGGAATTGAAGTTGTCGATGAAGTTATTGATTCAAAGCAATCTTTAGTTTGGGAGCAAGCTTTAAATAGACTTTATGTGCAAAAAGCAATTATTTGTTTTTGTTTAAAATAGTTTAAGGTATTTGGAGAGGATTATCTGTTTGCTGGTTCATATAAAGAATTAAAGATGCTCTATCTTCTTCCTTCTTTAAACCTCCAAAAGCCATTTTTGTTCCTTTGATATAGGCTGCAGGTTTTATTAAAAATGCATTCATTTCTTCAAAACCCCAGATTTTTTCAAAACTAGCCATTCCTTTTGAATACTTATAGTCATTTACCGAAGCTACTTTTCTACCTAAAACAGAATAAAGAGCTGGTCCAATTTTGTTTCCACCACCCTTGTTAATAGAATGGCATGCTGCGCACTTGGTAAAAATTTTTTTTCCTTGATCAGCTGAACCTAAAGCTAGAATCGCTTTTATATCAGAAGACACAGGTTCTTTTTTTTCGTTTGTTTGACTATTATCTTTTACTTCAACTTTATAGGACTCAGTGGTAGGAACATTAACTTTATAAATTATATCTGATGTTTTATTTATGCCAAAAACAATTATAACTACAAGCAATAATGAGCCAAATATCTTATTAAAATTATTCATAATTTTTTGTATTAAACATAATGAAGATATAACATGGTTAACAAAAAAAAATCAATTTTGATATTAAATATTTGGGCATTATAGACGCATACATTTAACAAAATATATATGGGCAAATCAGTAATTATAATACCGTCTAGACTAGGAGCAAAAAGACTTCCTAATAAACCATTGTTGGAGATAAACAATATTCCAATAATTATTCATGCAATAAATCGTGCAAAAGAGTCAAAAATAGGAGAAGTTTTTGTTGCAACACCTGACAAAGAAATTTTTGATTTAGTTAAAAGAAACTCAGCCAAAGTAATTTTAACAGAAAACGATCATGCAACAGGAACTGATAGAGTTTTTGAAGCTTATAAAAAAATTAACAACAAAGAAATTGATTTAATAATTAATTTGCAGGGCGATATGCCAAATATTGAACCAAATAACATTTCAAAATTAAATAAACTAATGAGAGAAACAGGTAGTAAAATTGGAACATTAGCTGCCAAAATTTCAAAAAAAGATGAACTAAAAAACCCTAACATTGTAAAAACAAAAACTAAAGAATCTTTAAATAATAATAATTTTTTAGAGGCAGAAGATTTTTTTAGAATTCAAAATCTAGAAAAAAATGGAAATATCTATCATCATCTCGGTATCTATGCATTTACAACAAATATTTTAGAAAAATTTGTTAATTTAGAAAGATCAAAAAACGAAATAGATAGAAATTTAGAACAGCTTAGAGCTTTAGATTCAGGGATTCAAATTAATGTAGCTCTCACATCATCACCACCTTTAAGTATAGATACTCAAGAAGACTTTGAGAAGATAAAATTGTTAATGAACTTGAAAAAATAATAAAAATCATAGAGTATAATAGAATCTTATGAAAAAAATTTTTTTCCAAGGAATTGAAGGTGCTTATAGTCAAATTGCCGCAAAAGAAGCATATCCCGATGCCGAAACAATTCCTCTCAAGACATTTGATGAATGTTTTAAAAAGGCTGACGAAGATGAAAGTGTTAGCATTATAATTCCTGAGTCTAATAGAATTACAGGCAACATAGGAATTGAATATTTAATTTTTAAATATCGTTTAAATATTTATGCTGAACATTTCCAACAAATCGCACATCATTTGTTAGGAGTTTCTGGATCAAAAATAAAAGATATAAAAAATGTTTTTAGTCATTCACAAGCTTTGTCTCAATGTTCAGATTTTATTCAAAAAAATAAACTAATTGAAAATGTTAGAGCTGATACGGCGGGAAGTGCCAAATATATATCTGAGAATAAAAAAAAAGATGAAGCAGCTATAGCATCAAAATTAAGTGCTCAAATTTATAATCTAGATATTATTGCGTCGAATATTGAAAATAAAAGTGAAGGAAATAATTTTACAAGATTTTTAGTTATGGGAAAAAAAATTTCGCAACCAGAGTTTAAAAAAGGAAAATATATTACTTCTCTAGTTTTTAAACTTAAAAGTAAACCTGCCGCATTGTACTCTGCACTTTCAGGTTTTGCTATACAGGGAGTTAACTTAACCAAACTTCAAAGTTATCCTGAAAAAAATTCGTTTACATCTTACTTTTTTATTTGTGATTTAGATGGCCATATAGAGGAGCCAAAAGTTAAAAAATCTCTAGAAGAATTAGGTTTTCACACACAAAGCCTTGATATTTTGGGGATTTATGAGGCAGACAACTTTAGATTTAAAAAATAAATTTAAATTTAATCAGACTTTTTTTGTGGATAAGAAATTATTCTTGATATAATCCTTCTTGGAGGCTAGAGGTGAATGCACCTTGAACCCGCCTAGGTCCTAACGGAAGCAAGCGTAGAGAGCGTTATTCAGGTTCTAGTCTCCTTAAATAGCTAAAATGAGCAATAATAATAAAAATATATTATCTCTAAAATATCGACCATCAACATTCAAAGATTTGATTGGACAGGAAGTTATGGTTGAAGCAATAACTAATTCAATAAAAATGAATAAAATTCCAAACGCATATTTATTGACAGGAATCAGAGGAGTTGGAAAAACCACAACTGCAAGAATAATTGCAAAAGGTCTAAATTGTAAAAATGGCATTGATAATTTATGCAAAGATAAATTGTGTGAGCATTGTGAATCAATTAGAAATTCAAGCCATATGGATGTTTTAGAGATGGACGCAGCAAGCAAAACAGGAGTTGATGATGTAAGAGATCTTATAGAATTTTCAAAATATGGCCCAACAACCGCAAAATATAAAATATTTATTTTGGACGAATGTCATATGATTAGCAAAGCGGGAATGAATGCGCTATTAAAAACTTTAGAAGAACCACCTCCATATCTTAAATTTGTTTTTTCGACAACAGAAGTTAGAAAAATTCCAGTTACTATTATTTCACGATGTCAAAGATTTGATCTCAAAAGAATAAATTCTAAGGAACTTCATAATTTTTTAAAAAAAACTACTGAGCTTGAAAATGGAAAGATTTCGGAGAATTCACTTAAGTTAATAGCCAAAATGTCAGAAGGCTCAGTCAGAGACGCACTGTCTTTATTGGAAAGAGCCTTAATAACACAAAAAACGATCAAGGAAGAACTAAGTCTTGAACAAGCTCAAAAAATATTTGGTCATTTTGATAAATCACAATTAATTAATTTAATTAAATTAGTTTTTAAAGGTGATGAAAAAAATACAATTGAAAATTTTAGAAAGATTTCAGATCAAGGAGTAGATCCAAAGGTATTTTTAAATGATTTTTTAGAAATGATTTATTATATTAAAACATACAAGACTTTTGGCAGTAACGAAATAAATTTTGATCTTTCTCAAAACGAAATTAATGAAATTGAAATAATTTCAAAAACAATTGAAAACCAAACTTTGATTATATTTTGGCAATTTACTTTAAAAGCTTTAGAAGAGTTAAATATTGTTTCAAATCAGAATCTTTTAATTGAAATGTTCTTAATTAGAATAATAAATTTAAAAGAAATTCCAAATCTGGAAGATTTAATAAGCGAGAATAATTCGGAAGATTTTTATGAAAAACCTAAGGAATTAAAAGATATAAACAAAGAGAAAGATAGGGAAAAAATTTTAACAACCAAAAGCCAATCCTTTGAACAAATTAAGAATGTTATTCAAGAAAAAAAAGAAAATATTTTAAATGTTGATCCATCTAAATCTTCAAATATAACAAGTTTTCAAGATCTTATAAATATTTGTTTAAAAGAAAAAGAAATGAAACTTAAGTATGATTTAGAAAATAATGTAAGATTGGTAAAATTTACTAACCAAAATATTGAAATTGAATTTAGTCAAAATTTAGATAAAAATTTTATAAAAAAACTTTCTGATAAACTATATTTTTGGACAGGTAAAAGATGGATGATTTCATTATCAAAAGAAAAAGGAGGGCCAACATATCAAGAGACAAAATCTAGTTTAAAGAAAAAAGAGTTTCATGATACAAAAAAGACAGAAACTTATGAAAAAATTTTAAAAAACTTTCCAGATGCTGAATTAATTTCCATAGAGGAAAATAAAAAAGATGAATGATTTTTCAAAAGTACTTGAGCAAGCAAAAGATATGCAAAAAAAAATGAAAGAAACTCAAGAGTTAATAAAAAAAATTAAAGTTGAAGGTGTTAGTGCGGGAGGCTCTGTTAAGGTTTATTTAAATGGAGAAGGGGAAATGATGGAATTATTTATATCTCCTGAAATGCTAAAAGAGGACAAAGAAGTACTAGAAGATTTGATTGTTGCAGCTCATAATGATGCAAAAAGTAAAGTAAAAATTAAATCTTCAGAAGAATTATCAAAAATTACAGGCGGGATTCCTTTGCCCCCTGGTTTTAAATGGCCTTTCTAACCTAGAATGCAAAATTTAACTCCTGAGATAGAAAAATTAATAAAGTTAATTTCAAAATTTCCAGGACTAGGGCCTAAATCTGCAAAAAGAATTGTTCTTAAACTTATTAACAACAAGGAAGATTTGGTTAAACCTTTAGCTAATACTTTGGCAGAAGTTTATAAAAATGTAGTTCGTTGTAATATTTGTGGAAATTTAAAGTCTACAAGTGGCAAATGTTCATGTGCAGAAAAAAAATATAACCAAATTTGCGTTGTCGAAAACCTTTCTGACATGATTGTTATAGAAAGCTCTGGAATATATAAAGGTCACTATCATATATTAGGAGGAACACTTTCTGCTACAGAAAATAGAAAAGAAGATGGTTTACTTATATCGTCTTTAGTGAATAGAGCTAAAAATGATTCAATTAATGAAGTTATATTAGCTTTAAGTGCATCAGTTGAAGGCTCTACTACAGCACACTATATTCAGGATGCCCTTAAGGATTCAAAAGTTAAAATATCAAAATTAGCCCAAGGAATACCAGTTGGTGGAGAAATTGAATTTTTAGATGATGGAACTTTAATTTCAGCTTTCAAAAATAGAGGTCCTATTTCTAGTGATTAGATTTTTTTTCTAGTCTTCTTTTATGAAGCAGAGGTTCAGTATAGCCAGAGGGCTGTACCTTTCCTTTAAAAACTAAATCGCAAGCAGCCTTAAATGCAATAGATTTTTCGTAATCATCAGACATTCGTTTATATGAAGAGTATCCCTTTAAATTTGGATCTTTAATATTTTGTTTATCAACAATTTCTGCCATTTTTTTCATAGTTTTTAAAACTTGATCTTTGCTACAAATTCCATGGTGAAGCCAATTTGTGATGTGTTGTGATGAAATTCGTAAAGTTGCCCTATCCTCCATCAAACCTACATTATTAATATCAGGAACTTTTGAACAACCTACTCCTTGATCTATCCATCTAACAACGTAACCCAAAATACCTTGTGCATTATTTTCTAATTCTCTATTAATTTCTTCTATTGACCAGTTTGGTCTATCTGCAGTTGGAATTGTAAGGATATCAGAAATTTTTGCTACAGCTCTGTTTTTTAATTTTTTATGTATAGAAAAAACATTTACCTGATGATAATGCAGAGCATGTAGTGTAGCAGCAGTCGGTGAAGGAACCCAAGCGCAATTAGCTCCAGATTTAGGATGATTAATTTTTTGAGACATCATATCTGCCATTTTATCTGGCGCTGCCCACATCCCTTTTCCGATTTGAGCTATACCTGAAAAACCACATGCCAATCCTACATCTACATTATTATTTTCGTATGCAGATATCCATTTGGAAGATTTCATATCTCCTTTTTTAATCATTGGCCCAGCCTCCATTGAAGTATGCATTTCATCACCAGTACGATCTAAAAAACCAGTATTGATAAAAACAACTCTATTTTTTACAGCTCTTATACATTCTTTCAAATTTACTGTTGTTCTTCTTTCTTCATCCATAATTCCAATTTTAATTGTATGTTTCTTTAAATTTAAAGTTTCTTCTACTTTTTCAAAAATTAAATTAGTAAACGCCACTTCATCAGGGCCATGCATTTTTGGTTTTACAATATAAAAGGATTGTGTTTTTGAATTTTTTTTATTTTTAAAATCATGAATTGCTGCCGCTGTTGTTATAAATGCATCCATTATTCCTTCAGGAATTTCCGATCCATCCTCTAATTTAATTGAAGGGTTGGTCATTAAATGCCCTACATTTCGATTAAGCATTAAAGCTCTTCCATGTAATTTAATTTTATTTCCATTAGATGAAATATACTCTCTGTCAGAATTTAGCTTTCTTGTGAAAGTAAAAGGTTTATTCCCTGTGTTTTTTTCCCCTTCATATTTTAAATCCCCTTTCATTAAACCTAGCCAATTTCTATAACCATGAACTTTATCCTTAGCATCTACTGCCGCAACAGAATCTTCATGATCCATAATTGAAGTTATAGCTGACTCTAAAATTACATCATATATTGAAGCTTTATCTTTTAGACCCCCACGTGTTTGATTTGGATCAAACAAAACATCTATGTGAAGATTATTATTTTTAAATAAGAGTGAAGATAAATGATTCGATTTTATATTATAACCTATAAATTGATTATTATTTTTAAGCTTCAAGTTTAATTGATTATTTTCAACTTTTGGAATTTCTGGTATATCTTTCCAGCTACCATTTATTAGTGGAACACTAGTGTCTAAGAAATCTCGAGCATATTTAATTACTTTTTCTCCTCTTATATAATTATATTTTTTTCCTCTTTCTGCACCGTTCGATTCTGAAATTACATCTGTTCCATATAAAGCATTGTATAAACTTCCCCATCTAGAATTGGCAGCATTTAGTGAATATCTTGCATTCATTACTGGAACAACCAATTGTGGCCCAGCAATATTAGAAATTTCGGCATCCACGTTTTTCGTTTCTATTGAAAATTTTTCTCCTTCTTTAACCAAATATCCTATTTCTTTTAAAAAATTTTCATATATTTCCGAATTGAATTCTTTACCCTTGTTATCAATATGCCACTTATCTATTTTTTTTTGCATTTGATCTCTGGTTTTAAGAAGCTCTTTATTTTTTGGAACTAATTCATGTACTGCTTTTTCAAAGCTATTCCAAAATTTATTTGAATCTATGTTAGTTCCAGGTAGCAATTCATTGTTTACAAAATTTAGCAATATTTCTGAAACTGACAGATTTTCAATTTTTATATATTTTTCCTTCATAAACAGAACAATTAATAAATTTTTTTTTGATTTAATATGTACCATATTATAGCCTTTTTTGTTATTAAGATTAAAAGTATGAAAAACTATCTAGAATTTGAAAATGAGATAAGGTCTTTAGAAGAGAATCTTGATAAATTAAAAGACCCATACAATTCTGATGGCTTAACAGAAGTCCAGACCGAAAAAATTAATGATATTGAATCAGAATTAAAAGAAAAACTAAGTAATATTTATTCTAATCTAAATCCTTGGCAAAAAACTTTGGTAGCAAGACATGAGGAAAGGCCAAAAGCAAAATATTTTATAGAAAATTTATTTGATGATTTTGTGATTTTATCTGGCGATAGACATTTTAGTGATGACAAGGCAGTTTTAGCTGGTTTTGCAACTTTTGAAAATAGATCAATTTTAGTAATTGGCCAAGAAAAAGGAAATGATTTAGACACAAGAATAAAAAGTAATTTTGGAATGATGAAAAGCGAAGGTTACAAAAAATGTATCAGGCTTATGAAATTAGCTGAAAAATTTAATATCCCAATAATTTCTTTTATTGACACTCCTGGAGCATCACCCGAGCCAGGATCGGAAGAACGTGGAATTGCAGAGTCAATAGCAAAATCAATTGAAACATCAATGTCACTTCGTGTTCCAAATATTTCAATTATTATTGGTGAAGGCGGAAGTGGAGGAGCAATTGCTTTAGCATCATCAAACAAAGTCATTATGCTTGAAAATGCAATTTATTCAGTTATTTCCCCAGAGGGATGTGCCGCTATATTATGGAGAGATCCCAAGAAAACACTTGAAGCATCACAAGCAATGAAACTTTCAGCAAACGATCTACTAAATTTTGGAGTCATTGACGAGGTTATTAAAGAGCCTATAGGCGGAGCACATAGAGATAAAATTGAAACAGTAAATCAAGTGAGAGATTGCATAAGAAGAAATTTAGATGAACTTTCAATTTTGAATCATGAGCAAATTTTAAATCAAAGAAAACAAAAATTTCTTTCCATAGGAAGAGAAAAAGGATTTGGCCAAAGCCATGAAGAAACAGATAAACTTTCTAGCAAAAGTAATTTGTATTTAAATTTTAAAAGAAAAATTTTTCAAAATAAAATTTACACATTTGTTTTAGGAGCAGTTATTTTTTTATTGCTTTTTTTAGGAATTTTTATTTTATAAAGATCCACAACACTGTTTAAATTTTTTTCCTGTTGCGGGACATCTTTCGTTCCTTGAAATCTTTTCATTTTTTTTAATTGAAAGCAAGCAATCTGGATTTCCAGCAATATTTGTTTTTTTATTTTGACTGCTTTCAGGTTTATCTAGAGGTTTTTCCACAACAGCTAAATTAAATAAAATTGTTATTGCTTCAATTTTTATTTTTTCAAGCAAGTTTTGAAATAGTGAAAAAGACTCTTTTTTATATTCTATTAAAGGATCTTTTTGTCCATAGCCTCGTAAACCAACAACTTGTCTTAAATGCTCTAGATACTGCAAGTGAGATCTCCAATTCATATCTAATGTTTGGATTAAGATGTTTTTTTCAATTTCATTTGATTGTATTTCATCAAGATATTCTTTTCTTTTAACTCTTTGTTCAAAAAATAATGATGTAATTTTTTTTTCAAATTTATCATCAGTTAATTTAAGAATTTCATCAATATTTTCATCTGATGTATTTTTTAAGAGAAGGGATTTTATTTTAATATTTAAATTTTTGTTATTTGGATCTTTTTTGATATGATTTTTTTCTCCAACCATTTGAATAATTATTTCTTTTAGCAAGCTATCAGTAAGTTTTGTTACGTCTTTTGTATCAAGAATCTCCTTTCTTTGTGAAAAAATGACATGTCTTTGATCATTCATGACATCATCAAATTTGAGTAAATTTTTTCTTATGTCATAATTTCTTGATTCAACTTTTTTTTGAGCCCTTTCCAAAGCTTTGTTAATCCAGGGATGATCAATTGATTCATTTTCTTTTAGTCCAAATTTCTTTAACATATTGTCTATTGAATCTGATCCAAATATTCTCATCAAATCGTCTTGAAGACTGATAAAAAAAATTGAATGTCCCGCATCTCCTTGTCTGCCAGATCTTCCTCTAAGTTGATTATCAATTCTTCTACTTTCGTGTCTTTCTGTCCCTATTACAAATAAACCTCCAAGATCTTTAACTTTTTCTTTTTCATCAGCTTTACTTCCTCCCAATTTTATATCGGTACCTCTTCCAGCCATATTTGTTGCTATAGTTAAAGAACCTAATCTTCCAGCTTCTTCTATTATTTTTGCTTCTTGCTCATGGTTTTTTGCATTAAGCACCGAGTGTTTAATTTTTTTATTTTTTAATAGAGATGAAAAAAATTCTGATTTTTCGATACTTGTTGTACCAACTAAAACTGGTTGCCCTTTATTTTTACAATCAATTATTTTACCAAGTATTGCATTATTTTTTTCTTTTTCAGTTCTAAAAATTTGGTCATTCCAATCTTTTCTAATCATAATTTTATGGGTTGGTATAGAAACCACAGGCAGATTATAAATTTCAAAAAATTCTTCAGCCTCTGTTGCTGCCGTACCAGTCATGCCAGATAACTTTTTGTATAATCTAAAATAGTTTTGATAAGTTATAGATGCCAAAGTTTGATTTTCAGAAAGTATTTTTACCCCTTCTTTTGCTTCTAAGGCTTGATGCATTCCATCGGAAAATCTTCTTCCTTCCAAAATTCTTCCTGTAAATTCGTCAACAATTTTAATACTATCTTCACTAACAATATAATCTTTATCTTTAAAAAATAAATGATTTGCTCTTAAAGATTGATTTACAAAATGAACTAAATTTATATTTTCTGGATCATAAAAATTATTATTTTTTAATATACCAGCTTTTGAAAAAATTGATTCAGCATGGTCAGTTCCTTTTTCAGTTAAAATTATATTTTTATCTTTTTCATCAATTTCATAATCTTCTTTATCAAGTCTTTTTACTAATTTATCAATCGCAATATACTGATCACTTTTATCTTCCGTTGGACCTGAAATTACAAGAGGGGTTCTAGCTTCGTCTATTAATATTGAATCTACCTCATCAACTATACAAAAATTGTGTCCATTTTGAACAATGTCTGTATTTGAAAATTTCATATTATCTCTTAAATAATCAAATCCAAATTCACTATTAGTGCCATATGTGATATCGCATTCATAATTTCTTTTTCTTTCAATGTCATCTTGTTCATTTTTAATGCATCCAACATTTAGTCCTAAAAATTTATAAATTTTTCCCATCCATTCAGAATCTCTTTGAGCTAAATATTCGTTTACAGTTACTATATGGACTCCTTTTCCAGACAATGAATTTAAATAGGCCGGAAGAGTTGACACGAGAGTTTTTCCTTCACCTGTTTTCATCTCAGCAATTTTGTTTTCATGAAGAACTATTCCTCCCATCAACTGGACATCAAAATGTCTTTCATTTAATTGCCTAAATGCGGCCTCTCTAACTAGAGCGAAAGCTTCAGGAAGTAAGGCATTCAAAGATTCACCTTTTTTAATTCTTTCTTTGAATTCTAAAGTTTTAGAAGGAAAATCTTCATCGGCAAGTTTTTTTATTTGATTTTCTAAGGCATTAATGGATTTAACTAGCTTTTCTAACCTATTGATCTCTTTTTGATTATTTGATTTGAATATCTTATTGATTTGTTTAAAAAAATTTAGCATTTTAAAAATAATCTTTAATTGTTATATTAATTTGATGCATTTCATATAGATATTATCTATATAGTTACAAATTGTTTAATTTAAAGAATGAAAAATGACAATTAATCTAAGAAATTTTTTATTTCCAAAAGCTAAAAGTAGCAAAATGGGCGATTTTCAAGAGCTCAAACAAATACATGGGCTTTCAATTTCTTCCGTGTCTGCTGATTTATATGGAAATGGAAGAGATGATTTGGCTTTGTTCTATTTTAAAAATGGAGCCAAGTATGCTGCAATTTATACAAAGTCAAAAATTGTTTCTGAAAGTATTAATTGGAATTTAAAGGTGAAAAATAAATTTATTAAAGCTTTATTAGTTAATACGAAAAGTGCAAATACATTTACTGGGCCTGAAGGCTTTTCAGCTTTAAAAGAAATTTCAAAAGTTCTTTCTAAAGAATTAACGCTAAAATCTTCACAATCTTCCGATGGTATAAAAGATGTAATTACATCTAATCAAATTATATTTGCATCTACAGGTGTTATTGGAGGTAAATTTCCTACTGAAAAAATTAAACAAACAATTCCTTATTTATTAGATAAATTAAAAGAAGATCAAAACAAATACATTTGGATGAAAGCTGCCTCCAGCATCGTAACAACAGATACAAGACCTAAGTTGGCTTCCGAAGAATGCCATATAGGAACAAAACAAGTTAACATTTCTGGTGTAGCGAAAGGATCTGGAATGATTGAACCCAATATGGGAACAATGCTTGCGTTTATATTTACTGATGCTGAGATTCCACCTCAAATTTTGAAAGATTTATTGAAAAGAAATGTTAAGACAACTTTTAATGCAATTACAGTTGATGGCGACACCTCAACTAATGATATGGTTGGGATTTTTTCTACTGGCTATGCAAAAAATTCAAAAATATATAATGTCTTAGATCCAAAATTAAAAGAATTTGAGGAAGCATTACAAAACGTAATGTTAAATTTAGCAAAACAAATAGCGCGTGATGGTGAAGGTGCGAAAAAATTTTTAACTATAAATGTTACAAAAGCGAAATCAATTCAGGCCGCAAGAAGCATTGCTTTTTCAGTTGCAAACTCTCCTTTAATCAAAACTGCAGTAGCAGGAGAAGATCCTAATTGGGGCCGCGTTGTAATGGCAATTGGAAAAGCAGGAGAAGACATTAGTATTAAAAATTTAAGAATAAAATTTGGTGAGTTTGTTATCGTCGAGGATGGTAAAGAAATTGAAAAATATGATGAGAAATTGATTAAAGAATATATGCAATGGGATTCAATAGATATAAATATTGAACTAAACATGGGTGACAATGAATTTTCGGTTTATACATGTGATTTTACAAAAGATTATATTAGTATAAACGCTGACTATAGAAGTTGAGCTTGTGATTTCTTTTTAAAGGATTATTATTTAATTGGTAATGATAAAATATAATTTGACATGTAAAAGCTGCAAACATTGTTTTGATAGTTGGTTTAACAATTCAAAAGATTTTGAAAGATTAAAGAAAATAAAATTTTTAAACTGTATAAATTGCAATTCTAAAAATTTAGAAAAATCTATAATGTCACCAAATTTAACAAAAACTAAAAAAAAGGTTATTTTAAATTCTTCGGCTCAAAAAAAAGTAAGGAAGAAAATCCTGGCATATCAAAAGTTTATCAAGGAAAATTGTGAGTACGTTGGTGAAAATTTTGTGTCAGAAGCAAGAAGTATTCATTATGAAAACAAGAAAAGCAAACCTATCTATGGAAAAGCAAACAAAGATGAAATCAGAGAATTAGAAGAAGAAGGAATTCAAACTAACACCATTCCCTGGTTTGATAATAAAGAAAACTAAATTATTTTTTTTCAAAACAACTAATATAATTAACGGACTTGTCTTTACTTATTTTCCATCCATTGATAAATGGATTAAATTTTACTCCATCAATTGAAATTAATTTTAGTTTATTTTTATCTGATAGATTTATTAATTCATTAGGTGTAACAAACTTTTCCCAATCGTGAGTTCCTATTGGAAGCCATCTTAAAATATATTCTGCTCCAATAATAGCAAAAGCATACGATTTAAGAGATCTATTAATAGTTGCCACAAACATTATTCCACTTTTTGATAATAGATTTGAAGAAATATTAAGAAATAAATCTAAATTTTTAACATGCTCTACAATTTCCATATTTAAAATAATATCGAATTTTTTATCAGTATTTAATTTTTCAGGCGAAGTATTAATATATTTTATTTTTAAATTATTTTTTTTTGCATGGATTTCAGCTACATGAATATTTCTTTTAGAGGCATCTATGCCTGTTACTTTAGCTCCCAATCTATGCATTGGTTCAGAAAGTAAACCACCTCCACAACCAATATCGAGCAGAGAAATGTTAGCAAAAGGCTTTTTTTTCGAATTCAGTTTAAATTTTTCTATAACTTTTTCTTTTATATATTGTATTCTTACAGGATTGAAATTATGAATTGGTTTAAATTTTCCATTGGGATCCCACCATTCTTCAGCCAGTTTTGAAAATTTTTCAATTTCTTTGTAATTTATAGTACTCAAAATAGATTTTCTTGTAGAATTAAACTTTTAAGAGTATTTTTACCAAAAATTTTCTTAAATATAAATAAATATTGATATTTTATGAGACTAGTTATTTTAAAATTTGGCGGGACTTCTTTAGGTAATAGTAAAAAGATTAAGCATGTAAGCAAAATAATCAAGAATTATTATCAAAAGAAAAACAAAGTAATTGTTGTCGCATCAGCAATGAGTGGCATGACTAATGAGCTAATTAAAAAATCAAAAGAAATTAGCAAAAATTTTAAAAGATCAGAATATGACGTTCTTGTTTCATCAGGTGAACAAATTTCATGTTCGTTGATCGCGGGTGCACTTTCAGAATTAGGTTTAAATGCGAGATCTTGGATCAGTTGGCAGTTGCCAATTTTAACAGATGAAAATTTTTCTTCATCGCAAATACAGTCAATTAACACAAAAGAAATTTTTTCATTTATTAAAAAAGGAGGAATACCTGTGATCACAGGGTTTCAGGGAATAACAAGAAAAAAAAGAATTACAACTTTAGGAAGAGGTGGCTCAGATGCAAGCGCAATTGCCTTGGCAAAATTTTTTAATGCAGATAGCTGTGTTATTTATACAGATGTTGAAGGAATTTATACAACTGACCCAAATTCAAATGTGAAAGCAAAAAAAATTGATAAAATTTCTTACGAAGAAATGTTAGAAATGTCTTCCTTAGGAGCAAAGGTTATGCAACCAATATCAATACAAGATGCAATGCTTAACGATATAAGAATAAATGTAAAATCAACTTTTTCAAAAAAAAGTGGCACTGAAATTGCTAATGAAAATGAAATTGTAAAAAAAAAAGTTATAACTGGAATAAGTTATACAAAAAATGAAGCTAAAATCACTTTAGTTGGTGTAACCGATAAACCCGGAGTTGCCGCAAGTATTTTTAAACCCCTAGCTCAAAATAATATCAACGTTGATATGGTAGTTCAAAATATATCAGATGATGGGAAAAAAACTGACATTACATTTACTATAAAAAAAGAAGATTTAAGTTATGCTTTAAGACTAATAAAAAGAAATAAAAAAATTTTCTATAAAAAAATTATACAAGATGATAAGGTTTCAAAAGTATCTATCGTTGGAGTTGGCATGATTGCAGCTCCAGGAGTTACTTATAGAATGTTTCAAGCCTTGGCTAGCAAAAAAATTAATATCATGGTCATTTCGACATCTGAAATAAAAATTTCTGTTTTAATAGATCAAAGGAATATTAAAAAAGCTATAAAAGTTCTGCATAAAGAATTTAATCTAGGTTAACTCAAATGAGTATTAGACCATTTAGAGACATAAAAAGGAGAAAAACAAAAGTTATTTCAGTCGGCGATGTAAAAATTGGCGGAGATTTTCCCATTTCAGTTCAATCAATGACAAATACATTGACCACGAAAGTTAAAGACACAATTAATCAAATTAATCAATTATCAGAAGCAGGAGCTGACTTAGTAAGAGTTTCATGTCCTGATCAAGAATCTTCTTTTGCTTTAAAAGAAATTGTAAAAAATATTAACATACCAATTGTTGCCGATATACATTTTCATTACAAAAGAGCAATTGAAGCAGCTGAATTCGGAGCAAAGTGTTTAAGAATAAATCCTGGGAATATAGGTTCAGTTGATAGAGTTAAAGAAATACTTAAGGCAGCAAAAGATAATAATTGTTCTGTACGCGTAGGGGTTAATGCTGGGTCGCTAGAAAAAGATTTACTTGAAAAATATAAAGAGCCTTGTCCCGAAGCGCTTGTAGAAAGCGCATTAAGAAATATTAAAATTCTTGAGGATAGTGATTTTTTTAATTTTAAGATTAGCGTGAAATCATCAGACGTATTTTTATCTGTGAAAGCTTATAGATCTTTATCAGAAAAATGTGATTATCCTCTTCATCTAGGTATAACCGAAGCCGGAAGCTTGATCCCCGGAGGAGTAAAATCATCAATTGGAATAGGAATTTTGTTAATGGAAGGAATTGGAGACACTATTAGAGTTTCACTATCAGCAGATCCGCTAGAAGAAGTTAAAGTAGGTTATGAAATACTTAAATCATTGAATTTAAGAGAAAAGGGAGTAAAAATTATTTCATGTCCATCATGTGCTAGGCAAGCATTTCCTGTTATAAAAACAGTTAGTATTTTAGAAAAAAAATTAAATCACATAAAAACACCAATAACATTGTCAATTATTGGCTGCGTAGTAAATGGGCCTGGAGAAGCGGCAAGCACAGATATTGGACTTACTGGAGGAGGCAAAGGAAGCAATATGATTTATATTAAAGGTCTTCCACACAATAAAGTTGCAACAGATAAAATGATAGATTCAGTTGTAGATTTAGTTGAAAAAAAAGCCCTAGAAATTGATAAAAATTAAATGATACCAATTAAACAAGTAAATTCTTTAGTAAAAAAATATGAATTATTAGAAAAAGAACTTGCTTCAGGAACTTTGGAAAAAAAAGAAATTGCAAAAAAATCTAAAGAATATTCAAGCCTAGAAGAAATAATTCAAAGTGCTAAGTCTTATATTAATTTTGAAAATGAGAAAAAAAGTCTAGAAAAAATTATTGAAGATAAAAAATCAGAAATAGAAATGAAAGATTTAGCAAAAAGTGAATTAAAATCTTTGACTGAAAAAAAAGAGATTAATGAAAAAAAGTTAAAAATTTATTTACTTCCTAAAGATGAAGCAGATACAAAAAATGCCATTTTAGAAATTAGAGCTGGAACAGGAGGATTAGAGGCCAGCTTATTTGCGGCTGACTTATTTAAAATGTATGAAAAAGTTAGCCATAAAAAAAAATGGGATATTGAAATAATCAGTTTGTCAAAAAGTGAGGCAGGGGGATTAAAAGAAGGAATTCTATTAATTAAAGGAAACAATATTTATTCTGCTTTAAAGTATGAATCTGGAGTTCATCGTGTACAAAGAGTTCCAGAAACAGAAACGCAAGGAAGAGTACATACATCAGCCGCAACAGTGGCTGTTTTACCAGAAGCAGAAGATGTTGATATAAAGATAGATGAAAAAGATTTGCGTATAGACGTTTTTAGATCAAGTGGACCGGGTGGACAAAGCGTAAATACAACTGATTCAGCAGTTCGAATAACTCATATTCCAACAGGGGTAGTTGTTAGTCAACAAGATGAAAAGAGCCAACACAAAAATAAAGCTAAAGGAATGAAAATACTAAGATCAAGAATATATGAAGCGGAAAGAGCAAAAAAAGAAATGGAAAGGGCAAAAGATAGAAAAAGTAAGATTGGTAGCGGTGATAGATCAGAAAGAATAAGAACTTATAATTTTCCACAAGGAAGAGTTACGGATCATAGAATAAATTTTACACTTCATAAGCTTAATGAATTTTTAAATGGTGAAATTTTTGATCAAATGACAGAAAATTTAATGATACAAGATCAGGAAAGCAAATTAGAAAGTCTTAACAATTAATGAATATTAATAGTTTACTTCATAAAGGTTCATCAGTTTTAAAAGAGAGAAGGATTAGAACTTATAAAATTGATTCTGAATTAATTCTTTCAGAAATTATTAAAAAAGACTTAGCCTTTATGTCTATAAATGGAGATTTTGAAGTCAGACCCAAAGAAGCTGAAATATATAATGATTTGATTTTCAGAAGAAAAAATAATGAACCAATTGCCTATATATTAAAAAAAAAAGAATTTTGGAGCATAGATTTTGATTTAAATCAAAATGTTTTGATTCCTAGACCAGAAACAGAGTTTCTTGTTGAAGAAGTGATTAAAAAATATAGACATAAAAATTCGATTAATATTTTAGATATTGGAACCGGTTCCGGTTGCATTTTGTTATCTATTCTTAGAAATTTGAAAAATTCACAAGGAATCGGGATAGACAAATCAAAAAAAGCGATTGATATAGCAAAAAAAAATTCATCCTTGCTTCGTCTTGAAAAGAGATCAAAATTCATTAATTGCAATATTGACAATTTTAAATTGGGCAAATATGATGTAATTGTATCTAATCCACCGTACATTTGTTCATATAGGATAAAATATTTAAGCAGAGATATAAGGGACTACGAACCTATGGAAGCTCTAGATGGTGGAATTGATGGATTAACCACTACAATTGATATAATAAAAAAGAGTCAAAAATTATTGAAAAAAGGCGGACATTTGTATATTGAAATTGGAGAGAAACAATTTAATAAGCTATCAAACATTTTATTAAAAAATAATTTTAGAATAGTTAAAACAGTACATGATTACAACAAAAATCCACGTTGCATAATTAGCACAAAAGTAATTTAATGTTTTATAAAGAATTTTTTATTTTGACAAATCAAATTTAATTCAGCTATGATGAAAAATACTAATCTTAAAAATTGATGAGAAATAATAGAAATAATAGAAATAGAAGACATAATAAGTTTCGAAACAACGATAGAATTTTTAGAAGAAAATCTGAAAATTCTTCTTCAAACAACATAAATTATATTACAAACGGATTTCAAAGAAGGTTTCCTGGAAAAAATAATCATAATGCACCAAAATTATTAGAAAAATATAACAATCTGGCAAGAGAAGCGTTATCTAGCGGAGATAAAATTTTGTCTGAAAATTATTATCAGCATGCCGATCATTTTCTAAGAATAATGTCTAGTGAAAACGGAACTTTAAACAACACATTAGACAAAGAAAAAAAAGAATCCGAAATCAAAATAGAAGATGAAAATAAATCTGTCGTTGAAATATCAACGCAGAATAAAAAAATTTAATTTTCTAGTTTATCTTCAATAATATCAGCTATCATCGCATCAGTTTTAATTCTTTTTATTTCAAATTTTTGCCTATCTTCACCTTTTAAGATTTTACCCGAAGGCAGTTTTAATTTTTGAGAATTAACAGGTTTGCCATTGACGTGAACTTCATAATGTAAATGAGGACCTGTTGACATACCGGTTGAACCAACATAGCCAATTATTTGTCCTTGTTTTACTTTGATACCAGATTTTATATTTGTAGCAAAATTTTTTAAATGAGCATACACAGTTGAGTAAGTAGAGTTGTGTCTTATTTTAATACAATTTCCTCCTCCTCCACACCATTTAGCTCTAACAATTGTTCCAGCGCCAGAAGCCATTATGGGAGTTCCTTCTTTTGCTGCGAAATCGGTGCCGTTATGTTTTTTAGTGAAACCAAGAATTGGATGTTTTCTGAGTCCGTATTTAGAAGACAATCTTGCACCATTGATTGGAGTTTTCATCAAAGCTTTTTGAACACTTTTTCCATTGACATCAAAGTGTCCCGAAAAATCTTTTCCTTGGAATCTATACAATGGTATCTCTTTTCCATTTACTGACATAAATGCATAAATTATATTTCCTATAGAATATAATTCGCCAAATTCATCTTCAAACGTTTCATAAACTATTTGAAATGTATCATTTTTTCTAATGTCTCTTTGAAAATCAATTTCAAAACCATATATGCTAGCAAAATCCATAATAATGTTAGGGTCAACATTATTTTTAGTCGCAGCATTATAGAGGCTGTTTTTAATTATTCCTTCCGCTAAATTTATCTTTTTAAAAAGCTGAGTTATTATTTTTTGAGATACAAAATTTTGTTTTTCATCTTTTTGTACAAGAATATCAATTGATTTTGAAATAGGTATATTGATAGTTTCAATTTTCCTTATTCCATCTTTTTTTTTAACAACCAAGCTAATGTTTCTACCTGATTTAAGATAGTTTCCTTTGACAATTTTTCCAATCCCGCTATTTATTTGAGACAATTCTTTTTTATCTATTCTAAATTTATTAAAAATTTTTTCTAACGAATCCCCATTTTCTATTTTGTATGAGATATTTAAATATGGAGAATTTATTTTATTTAATAAAAAATTGCTTGTTTCTATAAAGTGTGTGTTTTTAAGCAACCTCTTAAAAGAATTATTAATTTTAGTTTTTGAAGATTTATTATACTGAGTTGTTACTAAAATTATTATTAACAATGAGATCAAAAGACCGGAAATAATTATTAATGTCCTCTGTTTTCTAGAAATTTTTGTTTGACTTATCATTAGCTCAAAAGTTGCATTTATTTACTATTTTATATTTTTATCTATTTATAATTAAAAATAGCAAGGAAAATCAATGTTTTTTGAGTGATTAAATGGTTTTTTATGGGTCTTGATTTATTCGAATATTATACTATAAGCAACGTTCCCCTGATCAATTATAATACTATTATTATGGGAAACAATTCATTGTTGTTTGAAGAAATGACGATGTTTTTAGATCTTTGAATTTGTAAAATTATTTAAGAAGAGAAGTGTGGACGGTTAAGGTTACCAAATTTTGTCGTACACACTTCAACGAAATATAAATAAAATTTTTTATTTATATGAAGCTAGTGTGCGCCGTTATTAAACTTGAGAGTTTGATCATGGCTCAGAACGTACGCTGGCGGCACGCCTAACACATGCAAGTCGAACGAAGTAGCAATACTTAGTGGCAAACGGGTGAGTAATATGTGGGAATCTGCCTTTTGGCCTGGAATAACACGAGGAAACTTGTGCTAATACTGGATAAGCCTTTACAGGGAAAGCTTTATGCACCGATAGATGAGCCCGCACTTGATTAGTTTGTTGGTGAGGTAATGGCTCACCAAGACTATGATCAATAGCTGATTTGAGAGGATGATCAGCCACATTGGGACTGAGACACGGCCCAAACTCCTACGGGAGGCAGCAGTGGGGAATCTTGCACAATGGGGGAAACCCTGATGCAGCGATGCCGCGTGAGTGAAGAAGGCCTTTGGGTTGTAAAGCTCTTTCGTCGGGGAAGAAAATGACTGTACCCGAATAAGAAGGTCCGGCTAACTTCGTGCCAGCAGCCGCGGTAATACGAAGGGACCTAGCGTAGTTCGGAATTACTGGGCTTAAAGAGTTCGTAGGTGGTTAAAAAAGTTGATGGTGAAAGCCCAGAGCTTAACTCTGGAACTGCCATCAAAACTTTTTAGCTAGAGTATGATAGAGGAAAGTAGAATTTCTAGTGTAGAGGTGAAATTCGTAGATATTAGAAAGAATACCAATTGCGAAGGCAACTTTCTGGATCATTACTGACACTGAGGAACGAAAGCATGGGTAGCGAAGAGGATTAGATACCCTCGTAGTCCATGCCGTAAACGATGTGTGCTAGACGTTGGAAATTTATTTTTCAGTGTCGCAGCAAAAGCGTTAAGCACACCGCCTGGGGAGTACGACCGCAAGGTTAAAACTCAAATGAATTGACGGGGACCCGCACAAGCAGTGGAGCATGTGGTTTAATTCGAAGATACGCGCAGAACCTTACCAACACTTGACATGTTCGTCGCGACTTTAAGAGATTAAAGTCTTCAGTTTGGCTGGACGAAACACAGGTGCTGCATGGCTGTCGTCAGCTCGTGTCGTGAGATGTTGGGTTAAGTCCCGCAACGAGCGCAACCCCTATTTTTAGTTGCTACCATTTAGTTGGGCACTCTAAAGAAACTGCCAGTGATAAGCTGGAGGAAGGTAGGGATGACGTCAAGTCCTCATGGCCCTTACGTGTTGGGCTACACACGTGCTACAATGGCACTCACAATGGGAAGCAAAAAAGCGATTTTGAGCAAATCCCAAAAAGGTGCCTCAGTTCGGATTGTACTCTGCAACTCGAGTACATGAAGCTGGAATTGCTAGTAATCGCGGATCAGCGCGCCGCGGTGAATACGTTCCCGGGTCTTGTACACACCGCCCGTCACACCATGGAAGTTGGTTCTACCTTAAGGCAAAATGTTAACCTTCGGGAAGCATTTGACTACGGTATAGTCAGCGACTGGGGTGAAGTCGTAACAAGGTAGCCGTAGGGGAACCTGCGGCTGGATTACCTCCTTTCTAAGGATGATTAAAAATTATTTTTTAATCTAAAAAATACACAGGTTAATGTTGACCGTCCGCATTTCTCTTCTTAAAATGTTTCTTGCTTTGGAGCGCACAGGGGCCGGTAGCTCAGGTGGTTAGAGCGCACCCCTGATAAGGGTGAGGTCGGACGTTCGAGTCGTCCTCGGCCCACCAAATTTTAATATTGGGGGATTAGCTCAGCTGGGAGAGCGCCTGATTTGCATTCAGGAGGTCAGCGGTTCGATCCCGCTATCCTCCACCAAGAAACATTCAGATCTTTAAAATTGTAAATAATTAATTAATATCAATATCTATATCCGATTGTTAGTTTGAGTTTTAAAACTAACGATCAAAATAAAAATTTGATTCAAACACAGAATTTTTTTCTGTGCATAAATCAAGCGTTTAAGGGCGTATGGCGGATGCCTTGGCACTGAAAGACGATGAAGGACGTGGTATACTGCGATAAGTTTCGGGGAGCTGTATGCAGGCTTTGATCCGAAAATTTCCGAATGGGGAAACCCAACTCTATATGAGTTACTTTATACTGAATTCATAGGTGTAAAGAGATAACCTGGAGAACTGAAACATCTAAGTAACCAGAGGAAAAGAAATCAATTGAGACTCCGTGAGTAGTGGCGAGCGAAAGCGGACTAGGCCAGCAATTTTGTTAATATAATTTGAATAGTTTGGAAACACTAACCATAGAAGGTGATAGTCCTGTAGAAGTAATGATTGACAAAATTCTTGAGTAAAGCGGGACACGTGAAATCTTGCTTGAATATAGGGAGACCACTCTCTAAGCCTAAGTACTCTTCAGTGACCGATAGTGAACTAGTACCGTGAGGGAAAGGTGAAAAGAACCCCTATTAGGGGAGTGAAATAGAACCTGAAACCGTATGCCTACAATCAGTCGAAGCTCTTTTTAGAGTGACGGCGTACCTTTTGTATAATGGGTCAGTGACTTAATTTATTTAGCAAGCTTAAGCCATCAAGGTGGAGGCGCAGCGAAAGCGAGTCTTAATAGGGCGATCAGTTAGGTGAATTAGACCCGAAAACGAATGAGCTTACCATGGGCAGGTTGAAAGCAAGGTAACACTTGCTGGAGGACCGAACCAGTTGACGTTGAAAAGTCTTTGGATGACTTGTGGTAAGGGGTGAAAGGCCAACCAAATTCGTAGATAGCTGGTTTTCCGCGAAAACTATTTAGGTAGTGCGTTGAATAAACATACTTT
>CACKTW010000001.1:0-45000 GCA_902603215.1 uncultured Pelagibacteraceae bacterium | reverse complement strand
CTTTGGCGTTTGTACTTTGTCCACCTACAGATTCATGAGAATTATTATTCAGCAAAACATGTTTAAAATTTTTATTTCCAAGAAATCCTGCTGTTCTTATCGAACCAAGATGCATTAGTAAAGATCCATCCCCATCAATACATATTGTTTGCTCTTTTCGATTAATTGAATATCCAAGACTTACCATTGAGGCATGCCCCATGCCACCAACCATATAAAAATTTTTTCCTTTATTTATTTTTTTTTCTTTTTTTATTTGAAAAACTTCTCTTGATGAATATCCAGTTGTAGATATTATTTTTGATTTTTGAGGGATTTTAGTTAAAAAATATTCAAGAAATTCAGCCCTTTTAAATATATTTTTTTTAGTTTTTTTCTTTTTCAAATTATATTTATTAAAGGAATTTGGTTTAATCAATATCGCAAAAGTTTTTTTATTTGATTTTAAATTAGAAATTTGCCTTTCTAATTTTTTAAAATTACTTCTTCCATTTATAACTGCTGATTTAATATTCATAAGCTTTAAAGTTTTTTGAGTAATTTTTCCCATAACATTATGTTGTGGCTCGTCCTTAGATTTTGGAGATCCTCTCCAACCAATTATAAGCAGAAGAGGTATTGAATAAACTTTTTTATGCGCAATTGATGTTAGAGGATTAAAAGCATTACCCAATCCTGAGTTTTGCATATAAATGCACGGAACTTTTTTGGTAGCTAAATGATAACCTATACCTAGAGAAATAGCCGAACCTTCATTTGTTGAAACAATATGATTAATTTTATTATCATGATCTAATAAATTAGTAAAATTTTTTAAAACACTATCAGGAACACCTGAAAAAAAATTAAATCCTTTTTTTTTTAAAAATGATAAAAATATTTTTGGAGATATCATCAGATTTATTTTATTAAACTTATAATTTCCTTAATAGGGCTTATTTTTTTTTCTACTTCAAATGATCTTTTACTTAAAAGTATTTTTTTAGCAACATCCTGCATTGCAGGATAAGAGGCTCTTAGTAAATGATTTGCATAAATTACAATTTTAAAACCATTTTTTATTAACATTGTTTCGGATGTTTTAGAATATGTAGAAGGAACCGCAATTAATGGTTTTTTAAATTTACTTTTATTAAATTTTTTTGAAAATGAAAAAATTTCTTTTGGATTTTTTTCCTTGCTATGAATTAAAATTGCATCTGCTCCAGCTTTTGAATAAGCTTCCGCTCTTTTAATTGCGTCACTTAATCCTTTTCCTAAAATAAAAGACTCTATTCTTGCAACTATCATTAAATCATCAGAGATTTTAGCATTTTTAGCTTTAGTTATTTTTTTACAAAAATTTTTAATAAGATCTTGTTTAGTTTTTTTTTGGTCTTCAAATAAGGAATTTTTTTTTAGTCCAATTTTGTCTTCGAAGACTACTGCTGACACTCCAGCCCTTTCTAAAGTTTTAACTAAATATGAAATATGCTCAAGCCTTCCACCATTGTCTGCATCAAAAATTAATGGCTTAGTAGTAACATCTAGAATTTCATTTAAACCAGAAATTCGCGTTGAATAATCTACCGCTTGATTATCTGGTTTTCCTCTTGTTAAGGAATCCGTTAAACTTGAGGACCACATTCCATCAAATTCTAAATATTCTTTTTTTTTATTAATCTTTAAATTTTCAATAATTAGACCAGTAAGTGAATTATGAGATTCTAATATTCTAACTATTTTTTTTACATTTATTAATCTTTTTAATCTAGAAACTCTATTTTCAGGAGAGATTCCAGCCTCATATATTTTTTCTTTTATTTTTGAAGATGAAATATTTTTTGTATATTTGGGTTCTACTAGTTTTCCTGACCATTTTTTTAGTATCTTAATTACCTTTCCTCTGGTTTTTTTTTGAATCCCGGTTTTCCAATCATCTCCATGAACAACAAAATCTGGCTTTATATATTTAAGATTAGGAACATAATCCAAAGTTTTTTGAGGTATTACTTTAGTTACATATTTAATATTTTGAATAACAGTTTTTCTTTGTTTGAAATCTAAATATGGAATTTTTTTGTATGTAGATATAGCTTCATCTGTTAGCAGACCAACCACAACATTGCCTAGCTTACTTGCTGTTTTAAGTATATTAATGTGGCCTTCATGCAAAATATCTGCTGATAAAGCCACGTATGCAATTTTTTTTTTCATAATAATTTTTGTTAATTAAATAAATATTTTAAATTTTCTATCATAATAACCTATATAGTTCAATAATTGAACACTAATTTACTTGACCGTTCAATCTATGAACGCTATAACAGGCAAATTATGAAATTAGACCCCGATTTATTTAACACTTTAAGAAAAATTGATAAAAACCCAAATTTTTCGCAAAGAAAGCTTGCTGGCAAATTAGGCTTTAGTCTTGGAAAAATGAATTATTGCTTAAATGAATTGAAAAAAAAAGGATTAATCAAGATTAGTAATTTTCAAAAAAATTCAAAAAAAATTCGCTATATATATTTGCTTACCCCGTCAGGCATTTCTGCAAAAACTAAACTTACAATTAATTTTATGAAACAAAAAATGAAAGAATATGACGAATTACAAAAAGAAATTAAAAAATAATAAATTTAATATTTTTCTAAAATGAAAATTTTGGTTACCGGTGTTGCTGGATTTATAGGATTCCATACTGCTAAAAAGTTTTTAGATAGAGGGGATCAAGTAATCGGTATAGATAGTATAAATAATTATTATGATCAAAATCTTAAAAAAAGTAGACTAAAATTACTTAGAAAATATAAAACAAAATTTATTTTTATTAAATTTAATATTGCAAATAAAAAAAAATTAGAATCATGTTTTAACAAACATAAATTTGAAAGAGTTGTCCATCTTGCCGCCCAAGCTGGCGTTAGATATTCTTTAAAGAATCCTGAAGCATACGTTGAAAGTAATTTAATCGGATTTACAAATATACTTTTTCTTTGTAAAAAAAAAAATATAAAACATCTTACCTACGCAAGCACAAGCAGTGTTTACGGACTTAATTCCAAACATCCATTTTCAGAAAGTGATAATGTAGATCATCCAATTCAATTTTATGCAGCCACAAAAAGAGCAAATGAAATCATGGCTCATAGCTATAGTTATTTATTTAATTTACCAACAACTGGTTTAAGATTTTTTACTGTTTATGGTCCCTGGGGAAGACCCGATATGTCATTATTTATTTTTACAAAAAATATTATATCTGGAAAACCTATAGAAATTTTTAATAAAGGAAAACATGTAAGAGATTTTACTTATATTGATGACATAGTGAATGGAGTAATAAAGGCAAGCGATAACATAATAAAAAAAAAAGCAAAAAAATCAAAATTAAACCCAGGAGAAAGCACTGCGCCTTTTAGAATTTTGAATATTGGAAATAGTAAGCCCGTTAACTTAATGAAATATATAGACACTATTGAAGAAAACCTAAAAAAAAAAGCAATTAAAAAATTTTTACCTCTGCAACAAGGAGATGTTCCAAAGACTTTTTCAGATACTAGAAAAATAAAAAAATTACTTAAATATAAATCTAAAACTTCTATTAAAAAAGGAATTCAAGAATTTATTAATTGGTATTTAGAATATTATAAAATAAAAAAAAATGTTAAAAAATAAAATTTCAATAATCGGACTTGGATATGTTGGTTTACCATTATCTTTGGAATTTGGAAAAAAATTCAAAGTTATTGGTTTTGATTCCTCAAAATCAAGAATTGATGAACTAAAGAAATTCAAAGATGTAAATTTTCAAACAACCAGACAAGATTTTTCTAAAGCAAAATATTTAAAATTTTCTAATAACTTCCAAGATTTAAATAATTCAACTTACTTTATAATAACGGTGCCAACCCCAATAAATAAGAAGAATAAGCCAGATTTATCAAACATAATAAATGCTACCAAATTAGTTGGAAAATTTTTAAAAAAAAAATCAATTGTTATTTATGAATCTACAGTTTTTCCTGGTTGTACTGAAGAGGTTTGCGTTCCTATTTTAGAAAAACAATCAAACCTAAAATATAATGAAGATTTTTTTTGTGGATATTCACCAGAGAGAATAAATGTTGGAGATAAACGTTATTCCTTAACTAATTTGAAGAAGATAACTAGTGGCTCAACAATTAAAATTGGTAGACAAGTTGATAATTTGTATAAATCAATTATTAAGGCTGGAACCTATTTAGCTTCTAATATTAAAATTGCAGAAGCAGCAAAAGTTATTGAGAATACCCAGAGAGATTTAAACATTGCTTTAATAAACGAATTAGCAATTATTTTTAATAGACTAAAACTTGATACAGAAGAAGTATTGGATGCCGCTGCAACCAAGTGGAATTTTGTAAAGTATAAACCGGGTTTAGTAGGCGGCCATTGCATTGGAGTTGATCCATACTATTTAACTTTTAAATCAAAGGAGCTTGGATATAACCCAAAAATAATTTTAACAGGAAGAAATCTTAATAATTCTGTAAGCAAGTATATAGCTAAAAGAATTAAATATTTAATTAAATTAAAAAATATTCCATTAAAAAATAGAAAATGTTTAATACTTGGATGTACTTTTAAAAAAAATTGTTCTGATACAAGAAATTCAAAAGTTTTTGATTTAATTAAAAATTTAAAATCTATAAAAGCAAAAATTGAAATTTATGATCCCTGGATTAATCCTAATGAATTAAAAAAAGATTATAAATTTAAATTTATTAAAAAATTAAAAACAAAAAAAAAATATAATATTTTAATTTTAGCAGTTTCTCATGATAAATTTAAATATTTAAATCAAAAAGGACCTAAAATTTTTTGTAAAAACAATCATATTATTTACGATGTAAAAAGCTTTTTCAAAAAAGAATTTGTTGATGAAAGATTATAATGGATAGAATTGTAGAAAATTTAAAAAATTTAAATATTTGTATACTGACATCATATGGTCATAACGGAATAGATTGGGCCCACAGTTTGCTAGATAACCACAAAGAAATTTTAATTATGCCTGCTTTTAGTTTTTTTAGGTCTATAGAAACAATAAAAAGAAGGAATAAAAAAATTTCATTTAAGAAAAAAAATTGTAGCAAAGATATAGCAAAAGCTTTTGGAGATCTTTTTTTCCTAGACCCAAGACATCAAACACAAAGAAGAAATTTTATTAAAGATGCTAAAGAGAAAAAATTATTTGAAAATTATTTATATGATTGGTTAATTTTATCAAAAGAAAAAAATATTTTTAAGAATCTATTTTTAGGTATTCATTACTCATATGCAAAACTCTACGATGTAGATTTGCAAATAAAAAAAATATTGGTCCATCAAGAGCACGTTTCATGGCATTCAGAAAAATATGAAAAAATTTTTAATCCCCAATTTATTTTTATGATGCGTGACCCAAGAGCTTCAATAGCTGGAAGTATTTTAAGAATGCAGAAACATAATAATGATCAAATTTTTTCAAATCAATTTGATCATGTTTTGCTTAATTGGAAATCAGCTGACCAATTTGTAAAAAACAGAATTAGCTTAACCAATAAAATTTATATAGCAAAAAATGAAAATTTACACAAAAATTTAAAATATGAAATGCAAAAATTAAGTAAATGGTTAAATATTAATTTTTCAGAAACTCTTCTTAATCAAACGTTTAATGGAAAAGAATGGTTTGGTGAAAGTGCATATTTACAAGACCAAAATCAAGAAAAAGATTTAAAAAAATATCCAAAAACTAATTTCTATAACCCAGAAGAAGTAACAAAAAGATGGAAAAAAGTTCTTGATAAAAAAAAAACCTTAATGATTGAAGTTATATTTAATAATATTTTTTATTTTTTCAATTACAAATTTGAATACAAGCATAGTTTTAAAGATATAGTAAAAGCTTATTTATATTTTTTTACAAATTTTAATTATCAAAAAAAATATTTTTTGAGTAAATTTTTAATTATTCCTAGAAATATTTTAAGGAGGCTATTGATCATTTTAAATCCCAAGGTAGGTAAAAAAATGACTAATTTTTTGTAATAAAATGCTTAACGAAGATAAAATTAAACAATTTTGGAAAGATGGATATTTGATCGTAAAAAATGTTTATTCAAAAAATGAAGTAGAGGCTTACAGAAATTTCATATCAAAAGAGTCTAAAAAGAATTTAGGAGAAGAATCTTTAAATTATAAAGAATTAGAACAAAAAAACTTAAAAGATGTTTTAAGTTATCCAGAATTGCAAAGTGTGATTTTAAATAAAAAACTAATAAGTACAATAAGAGATATTTTAGGAGACGAAGTTGTCTACTGGGGATATAGCTCTTTCAGATGGAATGAAAAACCATATAGAAGCTTTCATAATGACGCAAAGAATGATTTTGATTGCCCTTTTACTACTAAATATCCGTTGGTGAGAGTAGGAGTGTATCTTCAAAATCATTCTGATTTTAGCAATGGCGTGAAAGTTTGGAAAGGATCATGTCACACCCTAAGATATGGAAGAAAACTATTAAAAAAAATATTTATAGAAAAAGGTAGCTTTAAGTATTTGTTTCCTCAACAGTTTTATAAATCAGTCAATGCAAAAACAGAGGTGGGAGATGCTATTATTTGGAATTTGAGAACTTGTCATAGTGGTAGCGCTGTAAGATTAAAGATACTACCCAATGTTAGTTTTCATCCATTAATTGAAAATTTTATTGCAAATTATTTTCCCAAAATGATGATACAAGAAGAAAAAGAAAGAGCCGTTATATTTTCAACTTTTGGATCAGAAAGTTTTTCATTAGAAAATTTTATTAAGGATAATTTAAAACATATTGAAATGAAAAATATATTCAAAAATTCAAATTTTTTACAAAACGAAGAAATTAAAAAAATATCAGAGGAATTAAACTTGAAATTAAAAAATGTAATTAGTTAAGTTAAAAATTTATGGAAGTTTTAAAAAAAGCTATAAAAATTATTTCAAAAGAATATTTGAACAGGGCAATCGTATTGTTTTTTTTGATGATTATCTGCGTTGTTCTAGAAACTCTTGGAGTGGCCTTAGTTTTTCCAGCACTTACTTTCCTTGCGGAAGGAAATTTCTATACCAAATTTGAAACAGTTAACGAAATATCAAATTTTTTATCATCAAATTTTGAAAAAAAAGACTTAATTTTATTTGGAATAGGATCTGTTCTTTTTATTTATTTTATTAAAAATATTTTTTTATTTATTTTTACTTGGTGGCAAAAAAGTTTTGCTGATAAATTATATAGAAATATATGTGAAAGACTTTTAAGAAATTATATGTTTTTATCTTATGCATCTTATTTAAATAAAAATTCGGCTTTATTGGCAAGAAATTTTGTAGAGGTAAAAGGATTTTTAAAATATATAGATTATTTTATACTTTTAATTATAGAAATTTTTGTCTTAATAGGAATAAGTACGCTTTTATTACTAGTCGAACCATTTGGCACGATAATTGTTGCAACAATAATAACTTTAATTGCATTGCTATTTAATAGAATTACTCGAAAGTATATAAAGCTATGGGGTGAAAAAAGACTTTATCAATCTGGACTTTCTTTTAAAAGTCTTTTACAGGCCATTAATAGTTTTAAAATAATCAAAGTTCTTGGAAGAGAAGAAAATTTTATATCTCAATATATAAATCACAACTTTAAGTATTCAGTTGTTAAAAAATATTTTGACATTTTGGATAATTCACCAAGATTTTGGCTTGAATTTTTAGGAGTTTTTGGACTTTGTTTTTTAACTTTTATTTTAATAAAAAGAAATTATGAAATTGCAACTATAGTGCCTACTTTGGGATTATTTTCAGTTGCTGCTTATAGATTGTTGCCTTCCGTTATAAGAATATTGAGATCACTTCAAGCTCTTAATTTTTCAAAACCGGTTGTCAATACTTTGGCTCAAGAATTAGGAGATAGTAAAGAAAAAAAATATCAACCCAAAAATTTTGAAAATATTTTTAAAGATAAAATAGAGATTAAAAATCTTTATTTTAAATATCCTAAAAAAAATAATTACGTTTTAAAGGATTTATCCTTTGAAATTAAAAAAGGAGAAACAATTGGAATTATGGGTACTACGGGATCAGGCAAAAGCACTTTCGTTGACATTTTTATTGGGTTGCTAGTTCCTGAAAAAGGAAAAATCAGTATAGACAATGTCAGTATAGAAAAAAATATAAGATCTTGGCAAAATCTAATTGGTTACGCTCCCCAATCGGTTCATATGATTGATGATACAATTAAAAATAATATTATTTTTGGAATTTCTGGAAATGAAGCAGACAATGAAAAAATAAATGAAATTATCAAAATTACTCAACTTGAAGAATTTATAAAAAACTTACCAGAAGGCCTAGACACAATAGTTGGTGAAAAAGGAATAAAATTATCAGGAGGTCAACAACAAAGAATTGGAATATCAAGGGCACTTTATAATAAACCATCAATTATAATTTTTGATGAAGCAACAAGCGCACTAGATTCTGAAACTGAAAAAAAACTTATGAAAGAAATTGAAAGATATTCTAAAGATAGGACTCTTTTAATTGTATCACATAGAAAAACTACCTTGGAATATTGTAATCAAATTTATAAATTGGAAGATTCACAGTTACATAAGGATTTATCTTGATATTTTTATGCAAAAAAAATTTCTTATAACAACAGCCATGGAAGAAACTTGGAAATATGATCAACCTTTACTTTTTTTAGGTAATTGGTGCAAAATTTATAGCGAAAAAAATATTTGGAATGAATTAAATCATCAAACGCTTGCTTATCATTGGGATGATACCAAAAAATTACAAGAAGATTATATTTATTTAAAAAATCTTAGCGAAAAGATAATAAAAAATCTTGTGCAAGTGTTAAATGAAATTCATGATGAAAAATATTCAGAAAGATATTGGAAAATTTATCTTGGACATTGGCTTAATTGCTTTATTCAAATTTTATTTGATAGATGGGAAATTATTCAAAAAGCATTTTCAGAAAATACTCTTTCGAATACTATAATATTAAAAATAAATGTTTCAGAAATGGTTCCCTTAGGAATAGAAAATTTTATAGATATTATTCACCAAGATAAGTGGAACCACTTTATTTTTTCAAAAATTATAGAAACAATTTCATTTAAAAATGCAATTAATATTGAATATATTGATGATTTAAAAAATGATAATTATGTTAGAGTTAAATTACATCGAAAAAACTTAAATAGAAGAATAATAATTTTTTTATCAAATATATTTAATCCTTTAATAAAATTAATTAGAAAAAATGAAAAATATTTAATTTGTGAAAGTTATCTAGGGAAATTTTCAGAAATAAAATTGAATTTAAGTTTAGGTTTATTTCCTTTGAGTTTATCACCAGATCAAACTTTTTTGTGTGAACCAAATAAAGAACTGAGAAATAAAATTAAACTTAATTTTGAAGCAAAAAATAATTTTGAAAAATTTTTAAGAGAAATAATGCCAACATTGATACCAATGTCATATTTAGAAAATTATAAAAAGATTTCTACTGCAACTTCAAAACTTAATTGGCCAAAAAAACCTGAAACCATATTTACATCTCATTTTATTAATAATAAAACTATTCCAGCAAAATATACGGCTGAAAAAAAGGAAAACGGGACGAAATTAATACACGGACAACATGGAGGAGCATATGGGCAATGTTTATTTCATTGGTATGAGGAATTTGAAAGAGATATATCTGATTTTTATCTTACCTGGGGATGGGAAGACAACAGAGATAAAAAATTGATTCCTTTTGGAATCCTTAAACCAATAAACATTTATGAAAAAATCAAAAAAATTAAAAAAAAAACAAAACTATTATTTGTAATAAGACCCAAAGAAAGATATTCAGCAACAGCTTTGGATTCAAGAGTTAGAGGTCATCAACTATTAGAATATCATCAAAATTGTTTAAAAATTGCAAGAAAATTAAATTTTAAAATTAGATCAGAAAATTTGGTTATAAGGCTTCATGAACGAAAGTATGGCTGGTGTGAAGAAAAACTTTGGTCTGACGAGTTTCCAGAAATTACAATTGATAAAGGTTACAAGCCGATAATAGAAATATTGAAAAAAACAAAGCTTGTTGTCTACACATATAACGCAACTGGCTATTTAGAATTATTGGCAGCCAATATTCCAGTTATAATATTTTGCCCAACCAATAAAAATCCTTTAAGAGAAGAAGCGATACCATATTTTGAAGAGCTAAAGAAAAGTAAGATTTTTCACGAAACAACGGAAAGCGTTAGCGAACATTTAAATGAAATTTGGAATGAAATAGACGAATGGTGGAACAAAAAAGATGTTCAACATGTTAGAAAAAAATTTTGTCAAAAATATGCAAAATACGATTCAAAAAAAATAGAAAATTTAAAAAATATAATTTTAAACACTAGTAAAACTTATAATTGAAATGATGAATTTATGAAAAATAAAAAAAATTTTTTATGTGTTATTTTGGCTAGAGGGGGCTCAAAAAGCATTCCTAGAAAAAACATTTATCCTATTAATAATCATCCATTAATAAGTTATACAATTTCTGCAGCTCTAAATTCTAGATTTATTAAAAATGTAATTGTTTCAACGGATGATAAAAAAATTGCAAAAATATCTAAAGAATATGGAGCATTAGTTCCTTTTTTAAGACCAAAAAATTTAGCAAAAGATAAAACACTTTCCGTTGATGCCCTAAGGCATTCAGTAATAGAATGTGAAAAATTTTTTGAAACTAAATTTGATTATGTAATTGAACTGCCATGTGTATCACCATTTAGAGATGAAACGGATATTGATGGTGCTCTAGAGCTATTATTAAAATCAAAAAAAGATTCTGTAATTAGCTATGTAAACACAGGGGAAAAACACCCAATAAGACTCAAAAAAATCATAGGGAACAAAGTTAAAGATTTTTGTAGAGAATATCCAGAACCAAAAAAAGGATCTAGGCGTCAAGATTTTGAACCAAGTTATATAAGAAACGGTGCTATTTACGCAATGAGGAGAGATTGCATTATTAAACAAAAAAGTAGACAAGGAAAAAATTCCTTACCATTTATAATGAATGAAAATAAATCAATCAATATAGATAATAAATTTGATCTATTAACAGCAAAATTATTGATCGAAAAAGGCTATTGTACAAATGTGCCAAAAAAAATAGATAAAAAAGTTTTATTTTATAAAAAAAATTTTAAGAAAAAAATATTAATCACCACACCACTACATTTTTTAAAAGAAATAAAAAATCAACTAACTAAAAAATATGATTGTATAATTACAAAAACGCAAGATCAAAATAAAATTAAGTCCTTAGTAAAATATGTTGATTGCTGGTTTTGTAGTCCATGCCCAACATATTTAATTAATGAAGATATTTTAAAATTTGCTCAAAATCTTAAACTTATAGTTACTCCATCAACAGGCAGCAATCACATAGATAAGGATTTTTGTAAAAAAAAAAACATTAAAGTAAAAACACTTTTAAAGACAAAATTTATCAAAAAAATTTATGCTTCTTCAGAATTTACATTCGGGCTATTGTTATCAACAATAAAAAAAATACCAAAATCTGTTGAAATATCTAAATCTGGACATTGGAGAGATGAAGAAGATATTCTTAGAGGACATGAATTGCATGGAAAAACGATTGGAATAATTGGATTTGGAAGAATAGGATCTAACGTTGCTAAATACGCCGTTGCATTTGGCATGAAAGTTTTAGCGTACGATCCATTTAAAAAAATAAAAAATAAAAATATTTCACAAAAAAGGTCATATTCAGATGTAATTTCAAAAGCAGATATATTATTTATTTGTGTTAATTTGAATGATAAAACAAAAAATATGATTAATCATGTTTGGTTCAAAAAGATTAAAAAAGGATCTATTTTAATAAATACTTCAAGAGGTGAAATAGTTTCTGAAACAGGGTTAATTAAAGCTTTAAAGTCAAAAGTTTTATCTTATGTAGCTACTGACGTTGTAAAAGATGAACAAAAAGATATTAAAAAAAATAAATTGATTAAATTTTCAAAAATAAATGATAGACTGCTTATCACTCCACATATAGCAGGACTAACTTATGAATCCGAAGAAAAGGCCGCTCAACAATCTTTAATTACAATTAATAATTTTTTTAAGGACAAGAATAAATGAAAAAAAATTTTCTTCCAGATATTTCAGTAATTATTTGTACCTATAACCATGATAAATGGATTGAAAGATGTATCAGAAGTTTAAAAAATCAAATTATAATAAATAAAAAAGATATTGAAATTATATTGGTAGACGACGCCTCTACAGACAATACTCAAAAAGTTATTAAAAATTTAAAAGAATTTAGTGGAATAAAAATTATAAAAAACAAAAAAAATATTGGCCTTCCTAAATCAATTAATACTGCAATCAAAGCATCTGTGGGAAGATATATTGTAAGAGTCGATTCTGATGATTATGTTTCTCGTATGTTTTTGTATCTTACAAAACTTTTTCTAGATATGAATAGAGAATATCAAGCAGTGGCAGTGGATTACTATAAAGTATCTGATAATGAAAAAATTATAGAAAAAGTTAATTGCTTTAAAAATGAAATAGCATGTGGAATTATGTTTAGAAAAGAAGCTTTGTTTGATATCGGGTTATATAATGAAAATTTTAAAATGAGAGAAGGACACGAACTAAAAAAAAGATTCAGTAAAAAATTTAATATAGGAAGATTAGAGTTTCCACTTTATAAATATAGACAACATTCTACCAATAGAACTAAAAGAAAAAAAATTTTAAGCAGATATGACAAATTGCTAAAAAGTTATTAGAAAAGGATTAAGTAATGATATTTATTGCTGAAATAGGTTTAAATCATAATGGAAATTTCAATTTGTGTTATGAGATGATTAAATTGGCAAAAGATAGCGGGGCCGATATTGCAAAATTTCAACTTGGGTGGAGAGGTTCTCCAAATGAAATCAATTATTTAGATTTAAAAAGAATTAAGACATTAAAAAAATGGTCAAATGAATTTGGTATAGAACTCATGTTTTCTATTTTTAACAAAGATTCTTTAGAAATGGTAAAAAAATTAAATTTAGACAAGTACAAGATAGCTTCAAGAACAGTAGTGGATAATTTGAATTTAGTTAAAGAAATAGTAAATCTTGATAAAACAACATTTATTTCACTTGGCATGTGGGATAAAAAAGATTTGCCAATTCCATCAAAAAAAAATGTCAAATATTTTTGGTGTAAATCAAAATATCCAACAGAATTAAAAGATTTAAAAGGATTGCCAAAAAATTTTAAAGATTCACATTGTGTAGGTTATAGTGATCATTCCATTGGTATTGATGCTCCTCTTATCGCAATTAGCAGGGGAGCAAGCGTTATTGAAAAACATTTTACATTAGATAAATCAAGCACAGTAGTAAGAGATCATATTTTGTCGGCAACCCCTGAAGAATTTAAAACCATGGTCGACATTGGAAGAAAAATACATAGGAAAATAGAATTTGGCTTATAAAAAACCGGTTATTATTTTGTTATCAACAGACACATTACACCACAGATATTTTATTAAATATCTAGAAGACAAAAATATAAATTTTTTTAAATATATTTTCGAAACATCTAGTATAAAGCCAAAATTTGTAACGGGCCCATTTTACGAAGAAGAGGAATATAAATTTGAACTAAAAAAATTTTTTTCCAGGTTTTCAAAAAAATTAAATAATAAAAAATTAATTAATGTTACAAATATTAATTCAAAAAAATCTTTAAAAATTTTAAAAAAAATTAAACCTGATATAGGCATAGTTTTTGGATGCAGAAAAATTTCAAAGGAAATAATTGATAGTTTTTCATTAAATGTATTAAATATTCACAGAGGTATAATTAAAAAATACCGTGGATTAGATTCAGATTTGTGGGCAATAATAAACGATGATTTCAATAATATTGGAACCTGCATTCATCAAGTTAATGAACAATTAGATTCAGGACCGATTTTAATGGAAAAAAAAATAAAACTTAAAAAAAAAATGAAAATTTTTCATTTGAGATATTTTACAACTTTATTAGCTGCAAAAATGTTTTATTCATTATTTAAAAAAAAATTTTTTAAAAAAAATCTTGGAATTAAACAAAAAAAAATTGGAAATTATTTTTCTTTTATGCCATTAAAAAAAAAATTTTTAGCTAAACAAAAATTTGATATGTATATTAATTTATTCAAGCAATAGATTCATGAAAAAAAACAATCTAAAAATACTTTTATATCACGGTGTTACAGATCATAAAAATCGTGGTGTGCAAAATTATTCTGGTAAACATGTTCATGTAAATGAATTTTATAAACAAATGAATTTTATAAAAAAAAATTGCAACGTTCTTTCTATTGATCAAGTTCCTTCTATTATTAAAAAAAAAAATTTTTTAAAAAATAGTGTCGTAGTATCTTTTGACGACGGATTTGAAAATAATTATAAAATAGCAGTTCCCATTTTAAAAAAATTTTCTATTCCTGCAGTTTTTTATATAACAGCAGGAATGATAGGAAAAAAAAAAATGTTTTGGGTAGATCAAATAGAAGATCTAATAAATTTGACTAAAAAAAAAGAATTTTTTTTAAAATTATCTAGAAAATTAAATTTTTCAATAAAAAATAAAAAAGAAAAAATCATTGCAATAAATAAAATAAAAAAATTTTGTAAAAAAAATTCAAAATTAAACAAAGAAAAAATCTTAAAAAATCTTAAAAAAATTTTAAACGATGTTCAACCAAATATTAACCATTCAAAAAACTACAAATCTATGTCTTGGAATCAGCTTAAAAAAATTTCAAAAAATTCTTTATTTACGATTGGTGGTCATTCATATAATCATAATATCTTTTCTAAAATGACCAATAAGGATATGAAAAAAGAAATAACTAAATCAATAAATTTACTTTCAAAAAAATTAAATTTAAATATTAAACATTATGCGTATCCCGAAGGGCAAAAAGGCGATTTTAATATTGCTACAATTAAATTTTTAAAATCTAAAAAAATCATTTGTTGTCCAACAGCTATTCATGGAGACAATCCAGTAAATACAAATCTTTTTTATTTAAAAAGAATTATGGTTGGATTTGAAAAAAATAAATTTCCTTTTAATGGATATTTAACATGAAAAAAAATTTAATTTTTTTTCTCCCCAATTTTAATCATGGAGGCTCTGGTAATTCAATATATAAACTTTGCAAAAATTTGAATAAAAAAAATTACTCCATCTTTATTATTTGTGTAGGAAAATGTTTTTACAAAAACAAGTTAAATAAAATTTGTAGTCAAATTTTTGAACTCAATATTAAAAGAACTGTATTTTCTTTTTTTTATCTTAATAATATTATTAAAAGAATTCAAAGCCAAAGCCAATTAGAAACAATTTTTATATCAAATCATCACTATGCAAATGTAATTTCAATGCTATCCATAAAAAAATCTTTGAAAGTCAAAACAATATTGATTGAAAGAACTAGTTTAGATCAATTGAAAAGAGCATATGGTTTTAAAGATTTTTTAAGAAAAAAAATAATTTTATACCTTGTGAAAATTTTATATAAAAAAGCAAATTTGGTTTTAGCTAATTCAATAAGAGAAAGCAAGGATCTAGCTAAATATTGCAGAACAAAAGTATTACATATCTATCCACCATCTGTTACCCATTATAATAAATCTGTAAGAAAATTTAAAAAAAATTTTAATGAGATCATAATCCTAAATGTTGGAAGCTTAATCAAAGAAAAAGGTATTGATACTATTATAAAAGCTGTTGCAAAGATTAAGTTCAAAAAATTTAAATTAATTATTCTTGGCAAAGGCTATGATAAAAAACAAGATGAAAAAAAAAATTTGGACACTTTAATAGATAATTTAGATTTAAAAAAAAAAGTTTTTTTACTTGGACATAAAAAAATAACAAAAAATTATTATAAACAAGCTGATCTTTATATTAACGCATCTCATTGTGAAGGTTTTTCAACCTCAATTGTCGATGCCATCAATTATCATGTTCCAGCGATATGTTCTGACTGTAAAGGAGGAACTAGAGAAATTTTAGCTAATGGCAGAGGAGGAGATCTTTTCCCCGTTGATGATTTTGTAGCTCTTTCAAAAAAAATAGATAAATTTATTCTTAATCCTAAATCTTTAAGAAAGAAGTTAATTATTGCAAGAAAAAATATTTTAAAATTTAAAGAAAAAATAAGTGCTAAAAATTATGAGAAAATATTTAAGAAAATATAAAAAAAAAAAACCTCTCATTAGTATTATTACTGTAGTATTGAATGGAGAAAGACATATAGAAAAAGCAATAAAAAGTGTTCTCAATCAATCTTATAAAAACTTTGAATATATTATAATAGACGGCCAATCATCAGACAAAACTTTAAAAATAATTAAAAAATATAAATCAAAAATTGATTATTGGATAAGTGAAAAAGATAAAGGAATTTATGACGCAATGAACAAAGGAATTAAAATTTCAAAAGGAGCTATTATCGGTATATTAAATTCTGATGATTTTTATAAAAAAAATGCACTAAAAATTGTTTCTAAATACTTTAGCAAAAATAAATCATTAGACTTTTTATTTGGTTCTATAATGAAAAATAGATTAATGAGTGGATACCACCCTGAAAAAATTAAATGGAAATTTAATATTTATCCAGGACATTCGTCAGGTTTTTTTATTAAAAAATTAGTTCATGACAAAATTGGTCTTTACAATACAAAATTTAAATATTCCGCTGATTATGACTTGATTTACAAATTAATTGTAAAATATAAATTTAAAGGAATGTGTACAAAAAGTAATGAAATTACAGGAGTATTTAGGACCGATGGAATTGGTAGCAAGGTTGGTTTTTTAGGAAAACTATCAGAAGAAACGAAGATTAGAATTCACAATAAGCAAAATATTTTTTTTGTTTGTGTTCTTTGTGTATTACATTTAATGAACTTTATTTTTAATAAAATTAAAAACATATGAGAGTAGCATTTATACCATCTACATTTTTGCCTTATATTGGTGGAGCCGAAATCCAAACACACAATCTTGCCAATAAATTAGTTGAAAATGGATTAAATATAGATGTTTTGCTTTTAGATAAAGTTTCAATAAAAAACTCAAAATACAAAATAATTAAATTAAATAAAGCGTTAATGAGCTTTGTATTTATATTTAAATATTATTTTAGTTTAAATTTTGGATTTTTATTAAGAATTTATTTTAGAAAATTGATAAAAGAAAAAAATTACAATGTTTGGCACTTTCATTCTGTTAATTATAAAACTTTAATATACATAAATGAATTAAAGAAACTTAATCAAAAAATTGTTGTTACTCTTCAAGGCGCAGATATACAGATAGATTCAGAAATAAAATATGGCTATAGATTGGATAAAAAATACGATGACTATCTGAAAATATCTTTTCAAAATGTGGACCAATTTCACGCAATATCTTCAAGCATAATTAGTGATCTTCAGAAATTAAAAATTGATAGTAAAAAAATATATAAAATACCAAATTGTACTCATATCAATAAAATTGAAAAATTTAAAAATTTTAATAAAGAAAATAAATTAATCCTATTAACTATTGGAAGATATGCTGTAAAAAAAAAAGGTTTCGATCTTATTGAAAATGTTGCCTCCCATTTAAAAAAAATTGTTAATTTTAAATGGATAATTATTGGGCGAGATACTCAAAATTTATTGAGCAATAATTTTGTAAAAAATAATTTAGACAATTTTGAAATAATTGAGCAAATAGAAAACTTTGATGAAGTTTATTTTCCACATTCAAAATTAATTAATTATTATAAAATGAGCAATGTTTATGTTAATCTTGCCAGAATTGAAGGTTGTCCGATAGTTGTATTAGATGCACTAGCTAGCCGAATACCAATCATAACTTTTGATACCAAAGGAGGAGATGAACTTGTGATTGATGGAATAAATGGCTTTATAATTAAAGATTTTAATTATGAACTTTTTGCAAAAAAAATATCATATTTTAAAGAATTTAAAATTGATTCAAATAACGAAAGACTATTAAAGCATTTAAGAAAATATGATTTGGAAGAAAATACAAAAAAAATTATAAAACTTTATGAAATCATTTGAATTTGCAAATTTTAAAAAAAATAGTTTTTTTATTTTTTAATATACCATCTTTCAAAATCATTATCTAAGCTGATAGCTTTAATAGGTTTAATTTTGTTTTTCTTAAAAAATTCATTACATGCTATACGAGCTCCCGGAAATTTAAGAGAATAATATTCATCTAGTAAAGCCATGCCTTTTTTATTCAGTCTATCCCAAACAAAAGGAAGTATTATTTTATAAGAATGATATAGGTCACAATCTATATTGCATGCAAATATTGAGATTTTTTTATTTCTTTTAAAAAAATTGGGTACTGTTTTTGAAAAATTACCTTTTACCAATTTAATATTATTTAAACCTAATTTTTTTATTTTTTCCAGAAGGCTTTTTTGTGAATTTTTAGAAAAATTTAATGAAGTCGAAATATTTTTTGGATAAAAATTTTTAGGTTTGGAAAATTGTTTAAATTTTTTTATTTTTAAAAAAAGTTTTATTTTTTCATAATGTTTTTTTGAAATTTGTTTTTTTAAAAGTAATTTTTTGAAATTTTTTATATTATCTTGCAAATCATATTTTGGAAAACCAGAAAATGAATCAAAGCCATAAACCTTTTTTTTTATATTTAGTTTTTTAAACAAAATAGCCACCGAAAGCAAAGAAGAACCTTGGTATACTCCAAATTCAAAATAATCACCTTTAACATTTTTATTTTTTTTTATGAATTTTACTAAAGCTTTTAATCTTAAGGATTGATTAAAATTTTCTATATTTAATAAATTGAATTCAAAATCATTATTAAATCCAAAAGGAAGATTTTTTTTGTTCATTGCTAATTATTTTTATTTAAATAATGTTTTAAAAGTTATAAAATGATTTAATATACACTAGTATTCTTATAATGCAGAGATTCTAAAGTCAAATCATGAAAGTTTTTTATTGGTCACCACATATATCTCATGTAGCAACTGTTACGGCAGTTTTAAATTCTGCAGAAAGTCTTATAAAATATTCTAATAAAAAATATTATGTTAGCATAATTAATGCGATAGGAGAGTGGACTTTTTGTAAGGAAGATATTCAAAAAAAAAAAATTAACTTAATAAATTTAAATAAAAAAGAAATTTTTAATGATTTACCTAGGTACGGTTTTATAAGAAGCAGATTATCTTATTGGATAATCTTTTTTTATTCAATTTTTCCATTAAAAAAAATATTAAGCTTAGAGAAACCTGATTTTTTTATAATTCATTTAATTACATCTTTGCCATTAGTGTTGCTTAATTTATTCAATTTTAAAACTAAATTTATACTAAGGGTATCAGGATATCCAAAGTTGACAATATTAAGAAAGTTTCTTTGGAAGTTAAGCTCAAAAAAAATATACAAAGTATTTTGCCCTACTAAAGCAACTTTAAATTACTTGCTTAAGAATAAAATTTTTTCGAAAGAACAATTAATGTTGCTTTATGACCCAATAATAAAAATTTCTGAAATAAATTTCAAAAAGAAAGAATTAATCAATAATATTAATTTCAGAAAGAAAGAATTTATTTTGACTATTGGCAGATTAACAAGACAAAAAAATACAGTTTTTTTAGTTAAATGTTTTAAGAAAATTTTAGAAAAAAATCCAAAATTTAAATTAATAATTTTAGGAGAAGGTGAAGACAAAGAAAAATTGATTGATATTATTAAAAAAAACGAAATGGAAAATTCAGTTTTATTATTAGGTTTTAAAAAAAATGTTTATAAATATATTAATCAATCTAAATGTTTTGTTTTGACTTCTTTATGGGAAGACCCCGGATTTGTTTTAATGGAAGCAGCGGCCACTAATACTCCTATTATTTCAAGTAACTGCCCAAATGGTCCTTATGAATTTTTAGAAAATGGGAATGCAGGTTTTTTATTTGAAAATAATAATAAAGAAGATTTTTTATCAAAATTTGATGAGTTTATGATTCAGGATGAAAAATCTATAAAAAAAAAAATTATTAAAGCAAAAAAAAATTCAAGAAAATATACTGCTTTTAGACATCAAAAAACACTCGAGACAGTGCTTATTAGGTAAACGATATGAAAAAAGCATCAATTATTATGACATATTATAAAAAGAAAGATTTTTTCGAAGAATCTTTTTATTCAGCGGTGAATCAAAGTTATGCTAACAAAGAAATAATTTTGGTTTTTGATGATGATAATAAAGAAGAACTTGAAAATTTAAAAAAAGTTGTAAATTTTCAAAAAGATTTAATTTTTATTGATAATAAAAAAACTGAAGGTGTAGCTTTATCCAGAAATAAAGCAATGAAAATTTCAACAGGCGAATATTTGGCATTTTTAGATTGTGATGATATTTGGGAAAAAGATAAATTAAAAGTTCAAATAGATTTTATGGAAAAAAATAATATTGATTTTAGTTATACGAATTATTATTTAATAAATGAAACTAATAAGAAAATTGGAAAAATGTTAGCAAAAAAAGAACTAACATATAAAGATCTTATTAGTTCATGCGATATAGGTCTTTCGACGGTTATAATGCATAAGAAATTATTGAATTTTGGCTCTTTCCCAAATCTTAAAACAAAAGAAGATTATGCTTTTTGGCTTAAATTATCCAAAAATTCTATAAAATTTTATGGATTAAATGAAAACCTAGCTCTATGGAGAAAATCGAAACATTCTTTATCAAGGTCAATTTTTCAAGGATTGTCCGATGCCTATAAAGTATTTTATTTATATGAGAATAATAATTTTTTCTTATCTATATTTAGAACTTTAATCTTATCTTTAAATGTTTTGAAGAAAAAGATTATCCAAAAAATTAATTTATTAATAGAAAAAAACTAGTTTAATATTTCTAATAGTTTTTTCCCCAATTCTTCTCCATAAATTTTATTACCCATTTCATTTAAATGTTTTCCGTCTTCATGAAATACATCAAGTCCATTTTTTTGAGCTATTTCAACTTTTTGAATTGGCGAAACAAAAGATAAACCATTTGCTTTTTCAATATAGTTTTTCCACATCAAAAGCTTTTTTTTATTTTCAGTAGAACAATTAGTGGAAATATACTTTGTATCTTTGCCAATATTATTTCTTATTTCTCTAATGAGTTTTTCTGTAGCAATTCCAGCTTTATCTAAAAAAACATCATTCGGTTTAACCTTATAGTAGTTATTATATTTCATAAATTTTTGATTGGTTAAGATTTGATCTACTTTTTTAAAAAAGAAACTATTTTTATATAAGAATCTAAATAATCTAGCCTCTTTATTTTTAGGAAATTGTATTTTATTATCTTTTAAAAAAGGTCTTATTAAGTACTGATTTTTTAATATAGACTGGCTTTCAAGTTCAAAATAGTTATTTTCAAAATCATTTTCACAAAATTGATGGATTAAGATTGAAGGTTTAATTAATTTGATATTATCTTTTAAAATTATTAATTCTTGTAATGTTCCATATCCGCCCCCACCAGCAACATACCAATTAAAAAATACATTTTTTTTTTTTAATATATTTTTAGCAACATTGTAGTACATTTTTTCATTAGAAGCGAAAGGTCCCGCAGTATAGGAATCACCAATTACAAAAATTGATTTTTCATAGATCTTATTATCATCATATTCTCTAAAACCTTTTATTTTAGATGTTTTATAATTTACATCATATGGCAACCCTTTTTCTGTAAACTGTTTTAATTTAGTATTAATATTTTTATTTAAAATCCAACCTAATTTTTTATCGTATACTTGTATTGCTTTTAAATTGACTGTTTTTAAAACTAAATAGTCAGAAAGAGCAAATAAAATCAAAAAACTAACACTTAAAAATATTGTTTTTTTTAATCCAAAAAAATAAAAAAACAGAACAATAATAAAATTTAAAAAATTTATAAATATAATTGAAATTGTGGTAAAAAAGCTTAAATTATGATCAAAATCTATAAGAGATAAAGTAAAGTAATTAAAAACAATAGATGGTAGAAAAATAATTATAGAAAGAAAAGTTTTCTGTTTTAACATTATTTAAAAAAATTTATTTTATTGCATTTTATTACTTAATTAAATAAAAAAATATGAATATAGGAAAATTCAAGAAGTTTCTTTTTAACCAATTAGAGTCGAGCGATATAATTGCAAGTTATATTTGGCACTTGAAAATTCACAAAAAGTTGTGGCCTGGAACTTGGGACTTGACTAGCCTTGTTCTTAAAAAAACAATAGATGAAAACTTGAATGATAAATTTCAAGTCAAAGAGTATTTGGATATTGGTTGTGGCCATGTAGCTTTATTTGGAAGATACATAAAAAAAAAATATTCTAGTATTAAAGTTACTTCTTCAGATTTGTATCAAAATGTTTGTGATTGTGCGAAATTTAATATCGAAAAAAATAACTTAGATATATCTTTAATACAGTCAGATTTGTTTAAGGGTATTAATAAAAAATATGATCTTATCACGGCCAACCTTCCTTACGTATCAACTAAATTTAAACACAATATACCAGAAGATACAGTTAGATTTAATTCTAGATATAGTGGTGACAAGGGGACCGAACTTACAGAAAAATTTCTAAAAGAAGCAAAAAATTATTTAAACCCAAATGGAAAAATTTTTTTAGGCGTTAATTGCTATTATATCCCAGAAAATATATGTTTGAAATTGATCAAAGAATATGGATATAAGTTAGATAAAGTGATCAAAAAAAAATTTAACACAGCAGTTGTTTTTATAATCAATTAATGAATTCTTTTTCATTTAAAGAATATAGAAAAATATTTTATTACTATAAATCCAATTTAAAACTTTTAAATTTTAATGAAGTAAATAAAAATTCTAATAATTTTTTTATTTTAAGACATGATGTTGAGTTTTCTATTGAAAGGGCTTTTGATTTAGCTTTATTTGAAAAACGGAAACTTAATGCAAAGTCTAATTTTTTTTTTCAATTGAAAAATAATTCTTACAATTTGTTATCATATGAAAATATTAAAATGGTAAATGAAATCATTAAAATGGGCCATGGAGTTGGTTTACATTTTAATTACAAAGGTCCAAAAAATAAAAAATCAATAATTTCTGAGTTAAATAAACAAAAAAAAATTTTTTTTTCTAATTTTAAAAAAGCAATAAACTTCTTTTCTCCTCATAGACCATCAAAAAATCGATTTCTTTTAAATTTAAATCTTCCTAATTTTAAAAATACTTATTTAAATTTGTATTTCACACCTTATGAAAAAGCCATTAATAATGCGAACAAAACACTTTATCTTGTTGATTCCAGGCACAAATGGAAATTTATTCATCCATTCAATGTAGATTTAAAAAAACATAGAAAAATACAATTAGTTTTTCATCCAGATGCCTGGACAAAAAAAGGATATAATTTAAAAAAAAACTACTCAAATTTAAAAAAAGAAAAAAATATTATATTTAAAGAAACACTTTTTAACGAAACAGACTATATCAAATAAAATTGATGAAGAAAAAAATGATAATGGGAATAAACGATATGGCAGATCCTTCCATATCTATCGTTAGAGATGGTAAAATTATTTTTTATATTGAAGAAGAAAGATTAACTCGTATTAAACATTCTCATAATCAATTTCCAATTAAAAGTATAAAAGTAGCCTTAAAAAAATTTAATATAAAAATTAATGACCTGCAAGCCATAACTTATAATTGGGATTTTAATAAATACCAAAATGGTTTTATGAAAAATTTTTTTTCTCAAATTAGAAAACAATATTTAGTTGATAAAAAAACCCTCTCTTGGCAAAATAAGAGATTAAAATATAGAAATTTGTTTAATTTTAAAAAAAAATTGAAAAATTATTTTCATAAAGAATTTAATACAAAACACCTTCCAAAGATTTATTTTTATTCACATCATTACGTGCATGCGTTTCAAAGTTTTAAACATTCAATGTTCAAAGAAGCTTTATGTATTACAATTGATGGTTCTGGCGAGGAAAATTGCACTGTGGTTTGGGAATGTAGAAAAAATAGAATTAAAAAACTTTATGAAGTTAATATGCCTCATTCTTTAGGTTGGTTTTATGCAGCTTTTACAGAATACTTAGGTTTCAAAGCCTATGATGGTGAGTACAAATTGATGGGATTGGCTGCTTTTGGAAAGCAAAATTTAAAATTAAGAAAAAAAATTTCAGAAATTATTCAAGTAAATAAACAACAAAACACCTATACAATTAACCCAAAATTTATCCATTATGGAAAACACAAGTATTCAGGTCGTTATACTGATAATATGGTTTTATTATTCAATAAAAAACCTAAAAAGAAAAATGAAAGCTTTTCTTCATGGCACAAAGATTTAGCTTATGAAGTGCAAAAAGCTTTGGAAGATTCTATTTTAACTTTATGCAAAAAATTTTATTTAAAAACAGGAATAAAAAATTTTTGTATGGGTGGAGGAGTCGGCCTCAATGTAAAATTAAATTCTAAAATTTTTAAAGAAAATTACGTAGAAAATATTTTTGCTAATCCACTATGTGCAGACAGTGGAGCTTCAGCGGGCTCTGCTTTAATTGCTGATTTTGAAATAAATAATAATAGATGCAAGCCGTTGAATTCTTTATCACTAGGAATGAATTACAGCGATAAACATATCTCAAATTTACTTATTAACAAAAAAATAGACTTTATCAAACCTAAAAAGATTTCAAACTATATTGCAAAAGAACTTGCTAAAAAAAAAGTTGTAGGATGGTTTAATGGCTCTATGGAAGCAGGACCAAGAGCATTAGGTAATAGAAGTATATTGGCAGATCCAAGAGATAAAATGATCTCAAAAAAAATAAATAAAATAATCAAATATAGAGAGATATGGAGGCCATTTTGCCCTTCTATATTAGATTATAAACTAAATGATTTTTTTTCTGAAGTTTTTGATTCAAAGTTTATGACGGTTTCATTTGATGCAAACAAAGTTTTAAAAAAGATTGCTCCAGCCATAGTTCATGTAGATGGAACATGCAGAATTCAGTCAGTGAGCCAAAAATATAATAAAAAATATTATGATTTAATCAAGGCATTTTATAAATTAACAGGCGTTCCAATGATTCTAAATACTTCTTTTAATATTAAAGGAGAACCTATAGTTTGTAGCCCAATAGATGCATTAAAAACTTTTTTTTCTACAGCGTTAGATATATTAGTTATAAATAATTATGTTATAAAAAAAAATAAATGAAAAAAATAGCTTTAATAACAGGAACTACCGGGCAAGATGGATCATATTTAGCAGAATTCTTGTTAAAAAAAAATTATGTAGTTCATGGAATCAAAAGAAAATCTTCTTCTTTTAATACACAAAGATTGGACCATCTATATGTAGATCCACACAATAAAACTAATTTTTTTCTTCATTATGCTGACTTAACTGATTCTAACAGCATATTTAATCTAATAAAAAAAATAAAACCACATGAAATATATAACCTTGGAGCACAAAGTCATGTCGGAACATCTTTTGAACTGCCAGAGTATACCGCGGAAGTTACTGCCTTAGGTTCTTTAAGAATATTAGAAGCAATAAGGCTATTAAATTTTAAAAAAATAAAATTTTATCAAGCCAGTTCATCAGAATTATTTGGCGAAACCAATAAAAAGAAAATTTTTAACGAAAAATCTGAGTTTAATCCAAAATCTCCATATGGTGCATCAAAATTATTTTCTCACTGGATTACAAAAATTTATAGACATTCCTATGGACTATTTGCTTGTACTGGAATTTTATTTAATCACGAAAGCCCAAGAAGAGGAGAAACTTTTGTTACCAGAAAAATTACAAGATTTTTAACAAGAAAATTTTTTGGTTTTCCGGGGGTTTTGTTTATAGGAAATCTTTATGCCAAAAGAGATTGGGGGCATGCAAAAGACTATATTCAAATGCAATGGAAAATTTTACAACAAAAAAAGCCAGATGATTATATTATTTCGACAGGTAAAGCTTACAGCGTTAAAGAGTTTATAAATTTAGCTTGTAAAATTTTAAAAATGAAAATTGTTTGGAAGGGAAAAGGCCTTAACGAGAAAGCTTTTTTAATTAAAGGGAAGAAAAAACATCTTTTTATCAAAGTGGACAAAAAATATTTTAGACCTTTGGAAATAGATTTTTTGAGAGGAGATTCGAGAAAAGCTTATAGGGTTTTAAAATTTAAACCAAAATATGATTTTAAAAAATTAATAATTGATATGCTAGAGCACGATTTAGAAATAGCAAAGAAAGATCTTTATTTATCAAGATATAAAAAAAGATGATTAAAAAAAATTCAAAAATTTTTCTTGCTGGACACAAAGGTCTGGTTGGAAGTGCGGTTTATAGACAACTAAAAGAAGAAAAATTTAAAAATATCATTGTAATTGATAGAAAAAAAGTAGATTTGCAAAATTATAAACAAGTAGAAAATTTTTTTAAAAATAAAAAAATTGATTATATGATTATGGCAGCAGCAAGAGCAGGAGGAATTTTAGCAAATAATACTTTTAAGAAAGATTTTTTTTTTCAAAATATTGAAATACAAAATAATCTTTTAAAAATTGCTTTAAAGAAAAAAATAAAAAGAACTATTTTCTTAGGAACTTCATGCATTTATCCAAAATATTCTAAAAATCCAATTAAGGAAGAATATTTACTAACTGGCATTTTAGAAAAAACTAACCAATGTTATGCTATTGCAAAAATTTCTGGAATAAAATTATGTGAAGCACTTTATGAAGACGAAAATTTAGATGTAGTTTGTTTAATGCCAACCAATATTTATGGTATAAATGATAATTTTGATAAATTTACAGGACACGTTATACCGGCAATGATTTCTAAAATTGTTGAAGCTAAAAAAAAAAATAAAAAAAAAATTTTTTTACTTGGTACAGGGAAACCAATTAGGGAATTTCTTTTTTCAACTGATTTAGCAAACGCAGTTCTATTACTTTTAAAAAAAAGCAAAAAGAGACTATATTTAACTTCAGGAAAAAAATTTCCAATTTTTAATATTGGAAGCGGAGAATCTGTTACGATAAAAAAATTATCTCAAATAATTAAGAAGAGTGTTGGCTATAAACACAAAATTTTATTTGATAAAACTTCACCAGATGGAACATTTAAAAAAAACTTAGATTCAAATAAAATTAGAAAGCTTGGATGGAGACCAAAAATAAAATTATCAAAAGGCATACAAAAAGTGGTTAATTTACAATTATCAAAAGCTTAAAAAAACTGTCTAAACTTTTATTTAAAATTGGTAAGATTTGAATATGAAATTTTTAAAAAAAATTATCAAATTAATACTTCAAAAAATAAACTATAAGATTGTCAAAATTGATTATGGTTATTCCAAATTGCCATTTGTTGAAGCAACTGATTTAGAAAAAGAATTACTTTTAAAATCAGGGAAGTATTCAATGACAAGTTTAACGAGAAGATGGGCTCTTATTCAAGCTATAAAATATGTTCATACGAAAAAATTGGAAGGAGATTTTGTAGAATGTGGTGTTTGGAAGGGTGGCAATTTAATTATATTTAAATCTTTAAATGAGAATTTAAAAATTAATAAAAAAATTTATGGATATGACACTTTTGAAGGAATGAGCCAACCTTCAGATCATGATATTGATTATAGTGGCAAACCAGCAAAAAATGAGTGGGAAAAAAATATAAACAAAAATTTAAATTATTCATTTAATTGTTATGCTGGCATAGAAGAAGTAAATAATAATCTAAAAAAGAATTTCAAAAATATAGATGATATAATTTTGGTTAAAGGCAAAGTTGAAAATACACTAACAAAAAATGAGAATTTACCTAAAAAAATTTCCATCCTTAGATTAGATACTGATTGGTATGAAAGTACTAAATTTGGATTAGAAGTTCTTTATCCCAAATTATCCAATGGTGGAATTTTAATTATAGATGATTATGGATTTTGGAAAGGGGCACAAAAGGCTGTTGATGAATATTTTAAAGATCAACATGTTTGGATGCACTACGTAGATTATTCTTGCAGATTAATTATAAAATAGATTAATTAAAAATAAACTGCTTGATTGCAACAATATAAACCTCTTAGATATTTACTATGTCTTTTTGGAACAAAGGGCATAGCGTGTATTAATTTTTTTGCTAAATCTAAGTGTTTTGGATCAAATTTAATTTCTAAAACGCTTAAACTGTCTGCAAACCAATCTTTTTTTTCACTTTCTTCATTTATTAATGATTTGAATATTGGAGGTTTGTCAAAAGTTACACGAACTAGATTTTCATATAAGAAATATGATCTTTCATATTTGACCTGCAATGTTGGTAGTATTTTTTGAGCAATAATAGGATTTGGAATCTTTTTATTTTGAAAATGTTTCACTAGATATGGGCTTGTAACTGAAAAAACATTTTTTATATCTATTAAATCTACCTGTTTATTAGTTGAAATAACTTCCTTTGTTCCGATTCTTCCTTCTCTTTTTTTTATTTCAATAAAGCAATTTGATTGACTTTTATTTTTTACGTACCAGCGCAATCTAAATTTTGAACGATTTGCTATCCCCGCAAGATTATCTAATGCACAACTAAGTTGAAAGTTGTCATAATAGATATTTTCAACCCAACGATCATCATATGTTTGAAAAAGACCTTTTAAAGTTATAAGCCAGTTTTTATAACTTAGAAAATCTTTGTTATTTAAAGGAATTTTAATTTCATATCTATTATTCATATATTTTTATTTATTTAATAAAATATTTCAGTTTCAAATTTTGTCATTGGGACAATTTTATTATCAATGATTATTTTACTTCCTTTTTGAGCTAATATCATTAATTTTTTTTGTTCCAAGTTATTTAAATTAATTTTTCCACCTTTAAAATAATCTTTTTTTTTAAAAGCAGCAATGTCTGCCAATCTAGAATTTTGAATAAAAATCTGTTCTCCATTTAAAATACTACTGTCTTTACTTGCTATACCCACTTTAGAATTTAATATTTTTAAATTACTAACTTGTACTTTGCTTTTTTCTCCAGCAGAAATGGCCTTGTCATTTATATTTTCAAAAAAAACTTCCTTGATTAGCGTATTTGTTCCAGCAAAATCTACCGCATCACCTTTTATATTGGTAAATTTACTGTTCAATATATTTCCATTTGAAAAATCGCTATCAAAAGCATCTGATTTATGATTAGAAAAATCTGAATATTTAATGCTATATTTAGATTTAACAATATTTAAAGCGTCTTCAGCAAGCGAGTTTTTAAAACTACTATTTTCAATTAATACATCAGATTTATAAAAGTTTACTCCCCCAGTTAGTTTAACAAAATTATTTGAAAAATAATTTGTATTTAAAATATTGGTATAATTTATTTTGGAAACTTTATTTTTTGAATTACTAACGAATATGCCCTTCCAATGTTTATTGGATGCATTTAAAATAACCGGGTCTTGAAGAGTTCCCAAAATTTCTAATTTACCACCATCTAGATGAACATACGCCTCTTGACCAAAAGAAATTTGACTACCCGATAAAATTTTTAAACTAAAATTTTTTGGTAATACTAATGGATACTTCAAAATCCATTTTCCAGATTTAATAATATAGGTATTATTGCTTACTTCTATAAATTTTGGAATTTTATAGTTTACAGAATTTTTAAATTCATTTTCTGATATTGTGTCTTCTACCGGTATAGTTATAGGTTTAATTGAATTATTATCCATTTTGAATTTTAATTTTAAAAAACTAAAATTTTCCAAGTTTTTTCCCAAATCATGCTCTTTAATTGACAAATGTTCAATGCTACTTTTATTTAATATAATATTTTTCTCTAGAATATTAACAAATGTATCATCATATTTTTTAATTCCCTGTATTTCGTTTAAAGAAATTTTATATGGCGATAAATTGTAAATTTTTAACTTTCCATTTTTGTAAGCTCGCACATAAGCGATGTATTTTGAATTTTTTAAATATATTGATTTTAAATTATTTAATTTATTTTTGTTAACGATTATATTTTTTTCATTTTTTATGTAATATTTTTGTCCAAAAAATTTGTTTCCAGTTTTTTTAAGAAAATCAATGTTTTTTTCTATAACTTTTAAATTAACTTTCTCACTACATATTTTTGTATAATATTTGCATATAATTTGAGTATCTTTTTTTATATTTGGAATTAGTTTTTCAAATTCATTTAAAGCAACAAGGTAATGTTTATTAAATTCATCAGAAGACAGCAATAATCTATATAAATTTAAAGGCGCACTTCTGCAATTTTTTTTACAATTTATTAGTTCGTTAATTTCATTTTTTAATAAATCTAGATTTTCTATTTCTCTAAAAGATGATCCGTGATCTGATGGTATAGGCTCTAGTTTGGCTGTATAGGGGTTTAGATAAAAACGAATGTTTCTTGTAACTAATGAGTGAAAATCCCCAAAAATTAAGCTTGATGCAAATACTTTTGCCAACAATTCCAAATTAAAATAATTTTCAACTTTATTCACATCAATTTTTTCCAAATAAACTAATTCATTAATAGATCTAGCCATTGATATTAATTTTGCAAAATAAAAATCATCAAAATCATTTCTATTAAAAACTTTAATTTCCAATTTCCCTTGCCAATTTGTTAGAGCTTTAATTTCTTCATATTCCACACCCTCCGAAGAAGAAAATATCGCACGCAAATTAAAATCTTCCGAATTTGTTAATTTTATAATTGGAGAATATTTTAATTTTCTGAGCTCAAAATAAGGTTTAGAAAATTGTTCTTCCACCAACATTACTCCCCAATCATCTCCATTTAAGTCGATTTTTACAGTTTTATATCTTGGCGAAGCAACACCTAGTTTTTCTAGATTAGAACTAATTATTTGATTAATAGGAAATTCTCTTGAGGCATGTTGAGTAATTGAAAATTCATTAAAACCATTAATCGTTTTTTCATCTTTTAATTTGATCCAAAGGCTATACTGTTTGTTGTTTCCCCAATGATCTGAAAGCTTTCCTTTTAATCGTGCGCTTCCTTCATAATTTTTGCCCATCCATTTTATTTTTAAAGGAACTTTTTTTTTATTAATTAAAGCTTTTTTTTTAAGCGCTTTTTTTCTGTCCTCTTTTAAAATTTTAAGATTTGAATATGAAATTTGTAAATAAAGTGTATCTAACTTAGCCTCTCTAAAAATTTTATTTTTTAATGCAGGAAATAGATTTTTTATTATATTTTGAAAATTTTTTTCGTTAGTTAAAAGAGGTTGTTTTAAAAAAATTCTAACCTCTTGTTCTAAACTGCCTTTAAGTCCAGGCGTAATATTTGCAATAAAAATAGTTAAACTTAAAATAAAAAATAATGCAAATATTAAATAAATTTTTTTAAATTTATTTTTTCTTATTCTCACGTTATCTAAAATTAGTAAATTGTATTAGAAAGATAAAAAGTAATCTTTAAATCATTCAAATCTTTTTCTAAATTATTTTTTAAATCGTCTATTTGTTTAGTTTCAATTAATTTAACACAAATTACAATCACAATTTTGTTATCTGTAGTTTTTTCAAACTTAACTAAATCAATATCATCAAATATTTTTTTAAAATTTTCAACAATAAAGCTACTACTTACTTTTTCTTTATTTTTTTTCAGTTCATTACATTCTAAAACTAAATTATAGTCTGATGTTCCGGATGTATTTTTTCTAGAAATTAAAAACCAAACAATCAATAATATTAAAATTGATATCGACGAAGTTGCTATTATTTGTCCGGCACCATAACCAAGACCTATTGCTATTGCTAAAAATAAATATACCAATTCTTCAGGCTCTTTTATTGGAGTTCTAAATCTAACTATTGATAGAGCTCCAACAAGGCCAAGAGATAAAGCCAAAGATGATTTTACAATCAATATTACTAAAAATGTAACTATTGAAAGCAAAGGAATTATCGAGCCAACATGATACTTTCCAGACAATGAACTTGATTTTTCTTCGTAAACATATTTAAGAGCGAAAGAAACAATCACACAACAAAAGAAACTTATAAAAGTTCTTAAGTAATCTATCTCTTTAAAAGTTTCTAGGTTTTCTACAATTCCCTGAATTCCCTGCATAGATTTAATTAATTTATTTTTAATTTATATTTAAATAATATAAGTTAATAACTAATATTCCATCAAAAAGCAAAACAAAGCAAGTTTAGGTTTTATACATATAGTCAAAATTATTAAATATGCATAACGTTTTAATCACAGGTGGCTTGGGGTATATAGGTTCATTTACCTGCAAATATATTAAAAACGTAAAAAGATTAAAACTTACTTCGGTAGATAATTTAAGCAGAGGCAATAGTTTTGCAAAAAAATATTGTAAAAATTATCAAATTGATATTAGCAATAAAAATAAGATCATCGAACTAATTAAAAAAAAAAAGATTAATACAGTATTGCATCTTGCGGCATATACATGTGTTAGAGAAAGCTTTACAAAGAAAAATCTTTATAAAAAAAATAATTATATAAAACAAAAAAAATTTATTGATATTTTAACTAAAATTGGAATTAAAAATTTAATTTTTGCGAGCAGTTATTCTCTTTTTATAAATAAATTAAATTTAGAAAAAATGTCTCCCTACGTTAAATATAAATTATTAATTGAAAAATATTTAAAAAAAAAATCAAACAAAAATTTTAAAGTAATAATTATTAGATACCCAAATGTAGCCGGAGCAAGCTTAGACGGAAAATTAGGAGAAAAAAATGATTTTATAAATAGAATTTTTCCTACATTTATTAAATTGATTTTGAATAGAAAAAAAATAAACCTTTATTATGATTTTAAAAAAAAAAAATACCCTTCAAGAAACTACTTACATGTTGAAGATATTGCTTCCTTCAACTATAAAATTATTCAATACATGCCAAAAATGTCAAAAAATTTAATATATATAAATTTAATTAATGATGTATTTTTTTCAAATTTTACAATAATGCAAAAAATTGCTCTTAAATTAAATCGTTTTTGCAATTTTAGAAAGAAACAATTAAAAAAAATTGAAACAATTAAGCCAAAAATAAATTTTCAAAAAAAAGATTTATTAAAAAAAATTAATTGGAAAAAAAAATTTTCTAATATAGATACAATTTTAAGAACAAATTTATTGTGGATAAAAAAAAGAAAGGGTTTAAAATAAACAAAAAATGAATTTATTTTTTTATTCGATATTTATATTTATTTTTTTAATTACTTTAAATTTTATTATAAATAAAAGTGAATTTCACCTAGATTCAAATAAATCTTCTTTTCATAAAAAAATTACTGGACAAAAAAAAATCCCTTTATCAGGTGGACTAGTTATAATTTCTATTATTATATTTTTTCTTGATCTAAATGATTTAGTAAAAATATTTTTATTTTTAATTTTTATTATTGGTTTTTTTTCTGATAAAAATAAACTGATATCTCCAAATTTGAGATTTTTATTACAAATTATTGTAGTGTTTCTTTTTATAATTTATGAAGGACCTCACATAGAAGAAACAAGAATAATAATAATAGATAATTTTCTAAATTCTTATCTATTTAAAATTGTTTTTACATCTTTATGTATTTTAATTATTTTGAATGGTTCAAATTTTATCGATGGAGTTAATGCAAATTTAATTGGATATTACTTGATTGTTAACTCAATAGTTCTTTTTTTTCATTCTAACTATGAGCTAAATTTTGCAATTACAAATATTTCAATTTTATGCATTACACTATTTATTCTTTTGATTTTTAATATTTTTAACAAAACATTAATGGGAGATTCAGGGGCTTATTTGATAAGTATATTGACAGGAATTTTTTTAATTAATCTTTCAAATTTAAACCCAGAAATTTCACCTTTTTATGTTGTTTTGTTGTTATGGTATCCAGCGTTTGAAAATTTATTTTCAATAGTTAGAAAAAAAAGCCTAAATAAATCACCACTTTATCCTGACGCTAAACATTTACACCATTTGGTTTATTTGTCCTTGATAAAAGAAATGAAATTAAAAAAAAACTATTCAAACTCAATATCTGGCTTATTAATTAATTTTTATAATTTATTAATTTTTTATATTGGAACTATTTTTCATAACCATTCACAAATTTTAATTATATTGGTTTTTTTTAATTTAGTAGTTTATTGTACAATGTATTACAGGTTAGGCAGACGTCTTAGTCGATTGGGCATGTAGTTCAGTGGTAGAACGCTTGCTCGACACGCAAGAGGCCATAAGTTCGATCCTTATCATGCCCACCATTATTGATTTTTTAACTGTTAGATTTATAATTTTTTAAGCAAATGTTGTTTGTAAAAAAAGTAGCATACGTGAATATTATTGTTGAGATTAACGTGTTTTTAAAAAATGGTATAGCCATTAAATAGCAGTTTACCAGTCCATTAATATTTTTTTCATACATATTTCCTATTAGCCAAACTCCAAAATTAGAAATTAAGTAAAATAATAAAGACCCAAAAAAACTGTAAATTAATAAACTGCTATAATTAGCTTTTTTAATTATTTTAAAAAAAATACAAGTAATAAGAATCAATGATAAATAAACAAAAACCATATTTTGATAAAAACCTATGAACAAATCGCTCAAAAGCATAGAAATTAGCAATATAATTAAAGATGAAAAAATATTTTTGAAAAAATAAGAACTCATTATACCAATTGTTATAATTGGCGTAAAATTTGGCGGATGAGGAAGTAACCTAGACAATGCTAAGATTAAAATTAAGACTATTGGAAAAATCTCTTTTTTATCAATAAAATGTAAATTCATTATTCTTCAAATATTATATATTTTTTTTCATTAGCTTAGTAGTTTTTTTTAAAACCTAATCTGATTTGCCTTCCATCCTGACTATATGTAGCTGGCCGTTCATATTTCTCATTTAATAAGTTAGTCATTTTTAAAGAAAAAATGTTACCAAATACATTTTTAGAAATTGAAAAATCAACTAAATCAGTGCTTTTTACAAATTCATTTTTACTTCCCGTCCAATCATTATATTTACCTGTATATCTGTAGCTTATATTAAAATTAAATGGACCAATAAAGCTATTTTTAAAACTTTGGATATAATTTGAGCCAAAAGTTATTTCTGGCCTTCGATTTTGCGTTTGGCCATTTGTTTTTTCACTTTTTGAAAAGTTGCTAAAAACAGAAAAATTTTTATTATTATTTTTGTAGGCAAATTTAGACTCCAATCCTTCTTGATTAAGATTAATCAATTCATTTTCATGTTTTGTATAACCAGCATTAGTTTCTATTTGATCAAAAATTTTTGCTCTATAAGCTGTCATTTTAAAACTGATGCCATTTGTAATTTTGTATTCTCCTGACATTTCATTTGTTTTGCTTTTTTCAGGATTGAGATCTTTATTACCTTTTATTCCATAATTATCGGTTCCATAAAATTCATATAAAGTTGGATTTCTTAATCCTGTAGAATGAGTTAATCCAAATTTAAATTTATTAATTATTTTTTCTAAATTAATTTTGTATGTTTCGTTTCTACCAGTAACATTATGATCATCAGATCTGCTATATAAAGAGAGAACTGCATTTTCAGAAAGTTTATAGCCAAAATTTCCGAAGATTCCAAAATCTTTAACATGACCTTTAGTTGATGCATTATAAGAGCCCCTATTTTCAAAAGAACCCCAGTCATATTTGTATTCACTCCCATATCCAAAAGAAAATTTGCTTGTTGATCTAATTTTTCTTTCTCCTCTGATAGTAAGCGTTTCACTATCATACTCATCTAAATATCCACTGTTTTCATATTCTCTGTCATAATTATGGTAATGTAGCATTAACGAATCTTGTTTATTTTTTGAAACGCGGTCCAATCCTGTTTGAAGTGCATACATTATATTATTTGCAACATAGCCAGATTCATCAGTTGAGGAACCATCATAATCCGCATTAGTTTTTCTTGAATATAAAGTTGATGTTAATTTTGTATTATTATCTAACCATTTTGTTGTATTTAAATTGACTTGAATATTATCCGCATCATCCTTCTCAGCTCCATCTGATAAAGCACTATTAGTTTTGCTTTGAGTTGCCGATCCTTTAAAGTTTAAATGCCAACCATTGTTAGTTATTTTTGTATAATTTCCATCTATAGAATTATTTTTTCCATTGAAACCACTCATTGTAATACTATTTTTATAATCTATTGCTGTTATAAAATTTACGGCACCCGCTATAGCACTTGGTCCAAAGTGAGCTCCGTTAGCACCTTTATAAATTTCTATTTGTTGAATAGTTTGTATAAAATCTTGTCCAAAATCAAAAAGTCCATCGGTTACAGACTGGTCATTAATGGGCATACCATTTAACAAGACAAGAGTATGATTTGATTCAGACCCTCTAGTAAACATAGACGTTTGTTGACCCATAGGACCTGACTGAAATATATCAAGACCAGGAATTGTTTTAAGGACATCTTTTATGTCTATAGCTCCAGAGTTAATTATTTCTTGTTTGGTGATGATTTCTTTTTTTACTGTTTGGGAAGAATAAGCAGATGTATTTGGTGTTGGTTTAATTATAACACAAGGAATTCCTTTTCTATTATCCCATTTACAATTTTCTAAAGATAAAGCTTTGCCAGGAACAATTGTTACAGTTAACAATATTAATATTTTTAAGTATAGGGTTAAATTAATATTTAATTTCATTTCTATTTAAATAGACTAATTAACAAAAATGATAATGAAAATAAATAAAAAACAGACATATTTTTTAAATCAAAAATTTTAGATAAATTTAATTTTATATTCATCAAAAGTAACAACAAAACCCAAAAAAGAGGATCATAATATTTATGATAAACGGTAAGTTGCGGATTGCTCAAAAGAACCAAAACAAATATCAACAGATTTTTCACATCTTGTTTTGAAATTTCAACTATAATAAGAAAAGAAAAGAAGAATATTAGAAATAATAAGGAGTTATTATTAAGAATTAAATTCGAAATATGAAAAAAAATACCTCCCCCAGTGAATCTTTGTTCATATGAAAAGAAATAAATTAGTAAAAAAGAAAATAATAATGTGATTACAACTCTTTTATAATCAAAAATTTTTTTTAAAAATTTTAATTTATTTTCATGTAAAGTTAAAAAGGGAATATAATAGAAAAAAAAGATACAAGATATAAGGATTATTTTATTTGCTATATTAAACCTTTGAATTAAAGGTATATCCGGGACAGCTGTTATTTTTAGAAAATTAACATCCAAAATAAATATGTAGTAAAAAGCTGGAAAAGCAAGAGCTGCATTCAAAATAAATATTAAAAAAATGTTTTTTGAAATTTTATAGTAGCTTAAATAATTTATAAAAAAATATATTGAGAAGACAGCAAAATTAGGACTAAAATAGGAACTTATAGATAACGAAACTACATTATATAATGCAAATTTAAGTGTTTTTTTATTTTCAAAATTTAAAAAGAAATAAACAGATAATACAAAAAAAGTTAAACCATATATTCTACTATCAGGCCAAATAGATAATGATCTTATCGTTGGAGAAAGAAAAAAAATTGCTGAAAATATTAAAATATAACTATTTTTTATTTTTGGAAATTTTAACTTTAAACACTTATAAAATATAAGTGAGCAAACCGGAGCAATTTGTAAGTTGATTAATCTTATAACTGTGTCATTGAATTTCAATTTTTCAAAAATCGAAAGAATCATTATCAAAATTGGAGAATGTCTAGAGCTTGGATGGCTACTACCATAGTTTAAAAATGAATCTAAAAAATTTGATGAAAAATTTTTAGAAATATTTTTTTGATTCATATAATCCGCAAAAGCTCCACCAGTTGAATCTTCACCAAAGAAAAATCCAATTAATAGAACAACATACAATGATATAAATAGAAATATGGAATCTTTATCTGAAATTTTGTTTAAATAACTCATCTTTTATTAAAATTTGTAAAGTAAAAATTTACTTTAGAATGTTCTTAAAGTATATTTATAAAAATAAATATGGTTAAAAAAAGTAATTTATTTTTATGCTTTAGATTATGCAAAAAAGTGAAATAGTATTAATTAATCACCAAGGATTAAAATTGGTTGCGGGAATACAAGTTCAAACACCAACCCCTCCAATTGGATTAGCCTATATAGGTTCTTATATCAAAAAGCATGGATATGACTATACGGCCATCGACGCTTGTGGAGAAGCTTTGTCTCAAGTTCGTAAAGTTGAACCTGATAGCGATTTGATGATACAAGGGTTAACTCCGAAAGAAGTAATTAACAAAGTACCAAAGGATGTTAAGGTTGTAGGGTTAACGGCATTATTTTCACATGCTTGGTTTTTGGCAAGAAATATTGCTTTTGATATAAAAAAACTTTATCCAAATTGCATAATTGTTGTCGGTGGAGAACATCCAACTGCTTTACCAGAAGATACTCTTAAAAAAAATGATTTTGTTGACGTTATAGTTCTTGGAGAAGGAGAAGAAACATTTCTTAATCTTATAGAATGTATTGATAAAAATTTGGATTATACAAATGTAAAAGGTATTGCGTATAAAAACAAGAATGGAAATATTGTAACGAATGAAAGAAGAACTAGAATTACCAATATAGACGATATCCCTTACCCAGATTGGGATAACTGGAGCATAAACGAATATATCGAACATCAACAAATTACCGGAGTTAATCTTGGCAGAGGGATACCAATTCTAGGAACAAGAGGATGCCCTTATGATTGTACTTTTTGTTCAAATGACAGAATGTGGACAAAAAGATTTATAATGCGGTCACCCAAAAATCTTGTCGATGAAATGGAATTCATGAAAAAAAAATATAATGTTACCGCTTTTAGTTTTATGGATTCAACATTTATTATTAATAACAAAAAAATTATCGCATTTTGTGAGGAACTTATCGAAAGAGAAATAGGAATATCATATCAGTTACCAGCGGGAACTAGATGTGAGGCGATAAATCAAGAATTAGTAAATTTTTTAGCGAAGTCAGGTTTGGAAAAGTTATCTTTAGCACCAGAATCGGGATCAGAAGAAATAAGAAATATTATTAAGAAAAAGATTAATTATAAAAAATTCATAGAAGCAGTTAAAATGCTAAGTAAATCAAAAATTTCAGTGGGCTGTTTTATTGTAATTGGATTTCCAGAGGATAATAAAAAAACGATTTGGCAAACAATAAAAATGATTTTTAAATTGGCAGTTTTAGGGGTTGACGATATAACTGTTTCTCAATTCACTCCTTATCCCGGCTCAGTGATTTATGACGAATTGGTGAAAAAAAAAGTATTTGATGGTAATCTAGAAGAAGTATCAGATATAGTAAGTTTTTATTCAAAAAAATGGAGATCATATTCTGATCAACTTACTCCAACCTTTACTCACTATATAATGTTTTTTATGTTTATTGAGTTTTATTTAATTTCATTCCTTTTGAGGCCATGGAAACCAATAGGCAACTTTATTAAATATATTTTTACAGGTGTAGAAAAAGCAAATTATATAAGATTTATAACTGAAATATTATTTACTAGGAAAAAATTTGGCACAAATGTAAATAAGAGTGATTTATAAAATATAATTTTGTATATATCTTCGGTATATAGTTAATTACTTTTAAACAAAATGGAAATATCCAATATAAGAAATAGCAATACAGTAGATTATATCTCTTTTAAAAAAGAATTGTCTATCAAATCATATGTCATCTTAATTAATATAATTTTGCCGTGGGTTATGATTTGTGTAAATATTTTTTTAATATCACAAATTCAAAATTTATATTTAAATTTATTTATGATTCCCATTTCAGCTTTTTGGATGGCGTTTTGGGTTAGAGCATATTTGTTACATTTTCATGAAATTGCTCATTTTAATATTCACAAAAATAAAAAAATTAACGATATTATAGGTAATGTTTTTTTTACTCCTTTTTTTGGGATGTGGATCAAACAATATAGAAAACATCACTGGAAGCATCATAATCATTTGGGAACATATGCGGATACTGAAGTTTCGTATCATAATCCTATTAATTTAAGAGAAATAATTTCTGGTTTAACAGGAATCTATATTTTAAAAATCCTATTTAAATATTTTCTTTATTTTTCTAAAAAAAATGACGAATCAAATTATTTAAAAAATATATTTCTTTTTATTTCATCTGTATCTTTAATGATAGTTACGCAAATAATTATTTCTTTTATTCTTTATAATTTTTTCTCAATTTTTTTGTCTATTAGCTGGCTGTTGGGTTTTTTTATTTTTTCACCTTTTTTAGAAAAAATTAGACAAACATGCGAACATCGTTCATTCGATTCATCCAAAGATATTGACTATACAAAAATTGAGCATGGACCTGTAACAAGACTTTTTGGAGATGATTTTTTTTCCAAATATTTTGGCGCCGCAGGTTTTAACAAACATTTACTCCACCACATTGACCCCGAAGTTTCATATACTCGTTTTAAAGAATTAGAGGATTTTTTAGTTAAAAGCGATTTGTCAAATTTAATACTTTCTAATAGATCTTCTTATTTAAAAACTTTTAAAAGTTTGTACAATAAATAATATTTGAAATATTTTTATCTAATCTTAATATTTATTATTACCAATCTTTTGATAAGAAAGCATAATTGAAAAAATCAACCAAAAAATTGTTGAATAAGAACTGCTAAAAAAAGAACCACTTGGAATTATTGGAATAAAAGAAATTGAAATAAATATTATAGATCCAAGATGTATAGGATTTTTAAAAATAAGATAGTTTTTAATATTCATTAAAATAATTGAAAAAATTGCAGATAAGAGAAATATTGTTCCAAAAATTCCATGTTCAGCAAGTAATTCAAAGTAAATCTGATGTGGATGGGTAGAGCATACAGTTCCTAGATATGATTTGGTACCAAAAAATCTATCAGGTATTTTCTTCAAATGTATATATTGATCTTTAAAACAATAATGTCCGTAATTTTTATTTCCAACACCAAAGAAAGGATGTTTTTTAAAAATTTCTACAGCAGATCTATAATGTTTAAAGTAAATATTATTTTGATAAAATTGGTAAATTTTTTTCTGAGAATTTATTTTATCAAATAATTGATCATTATATCTTAATTTTAAAAATTCTACTGAATTAACTAAATACAAAAATCCAAAACTCAAAAATGCAATTGCAAAAAGTTTTTTATAAATTGGTATATTTTCTATTACTAAAAGAAAAACAATTATAGCAATTGCTGCTTTAATGGTATTTGATCTTTCTCCTGTTAACACAATAGAGATAAGTAGAGATATTATAATTAAATATCTTATAAAAATAAAAAGATTAGATTTGGTTTTCTTATTTTTATAGAAATATCCAACTATTATTAAAAAAAAACTATATAAAAAACCCCCAACAACAGGTTCGTCTTTAAAGAAACTTACAACTCTATTTCCATAACTTGATTCAAAACCTAATAAATTTCTATCATTAAAAAATTCAAAATAAACATCCAAACAAGTTAAAAAAATAGTAAACATCCAAACAAGCATTAGAAAATTTCTATTTTTTGCTTTGTTTAATATCATCACAATAGCTGGAATTAAAATTATATATCTTGCGAAACCTAAGTTTCTATTTAGGGCAAGTGAAGGATTTTGAGAAATTATAGAATTGAAAATTAAATATAAATATAACAAGAAAAGTATTTTAATATATTTTTCTTCCATCCATAGCCAGTCATTTTTTCTAATAGAAAGAATTAAAAAAAGAATACAAATAATGATTATAAAACTTGTAGAAACTGATTGACCCAGAATAATTCCAAGAGGAAGTAAACTCAAAATTAATAGAATGATTTTTTCGCAATATAAATTAATCATTTTTTTTTACTTTAAAAAATAATAATCTTATCATTTCTATTAAAATAAGCATTCCATCATAAAATTCATTAACCTTTTTATTTCCACCAATTCTTTTTTTTTCATAAGATCCTATTGTGCCATAAGAAAAACCATATTTATTAATTTTGATTGGCATTTCAACACATATTCTAAAATCAGGGCTTTTTAGTTTTAAATTTTTAAATCTTTCACTTTTGCCCATTAAATAAGTAAATAAAATATCTGATATTTTTAAATTAAAAAAAAAGTTTCCAAAAAATGAGAAAAATTTATTTCCAATAAATGTAACAATCGTATCATCTTTAGTGCCAGAATTTTTTGTATATCTAGAAGCAAACACAAAATCTTTTTGATTTTTGTTTAAATCATACATTTTATTTAAATCTTTTGGATCAAATGATCCATCAGCATTAAATATGCACAAAAATGGAGTTTGAACATAATTAATTCCTTCAATTATTGCATTGCCATAACCTGACGTTTTCTGTTCTAGAATTTCACAATCTTTATTTTTGATTGAGTCAATTGTTCCAACATCATATTTGTCAACAACAATTAATTTTTTGCACTCAAATTCTTTTAACTCATCTAAGACTTGAGGTAAGCAATCCTTTTCATTTTTTGCAGGTATAACTAAAGTTAAATTTTTCATAAAGTTATTTAAATAAACTTATTAATAAAAAAGAAAAGCAAAAAATCTATATCTAAAATTTAAAAAAAATGGCATAAAACTCCTTGTGAATTTTTTTATATTAATAACAGGCTATTTTTTGATCGTAGCATCAATTGTTGGATATGGCTTGTTATTTTCATTTTTAATAAACAAAAAATATCTTACACTAAATATTGGTTATTTAGGAATTTTTGGTTATTTTTTTCTTTCATTTATATCTTATTTTACCAATTTATTTACCCCTCATTCAGAAATTCATAATTTGGTAATCCATATTTTTGGAATACTTTTTCTAATTTTCCAGTGTACGAACAGTAAAATTAGAGAAATATTAAATCTTAAAAAAGAATATAAATTTATAATTATTATTTTTTCAATATCTATTTTAAGTTTGTTTTTGTCCAAGAATCATGATGACTTTCCTTATTACCACTTGCCTTACACTCTAAACTTAGTTCAACACAAGTTACAGTTTGGACTGGGTAATTTAAATCATGGTTTTAATACCACGTCTTCATTATTTTATTTTAATTCTTTGTTATATTTTCCATTTTTAAAATTATATTTATATAATTCCACTACTTTAATTCTTTTAAGTTTTACGAATTTAATTTTATTAAAAGAAATTATCAAAGAAATTAATACAAAAAATAAAAATTTTATTTTTTATTTCAGGCTATTTTCTTTTATCTTTATTAATATTGCTTTTTATAGAATAGCGGAACACGGCATTGATAGAACTGGCCAAATATTAGCATTTATTCTTTTTTCATTAACTTTTGAAATAATTAACTATAAAAAATTTTCAAGTTTGGCTTTAGAAAAAATTTTAATAATTTTAGCAATTATAATTTCTTTAAAAAGCTACTTTATTAGTTACTTAATTTTTTTACCTATAATATTTTTTAATTTGAAAAATAAAATAAATTTTAAAAAATTTATTTCTTTGAGATTGTTAATTTTTATATTTTTTAGTGGAATTCTTTATTTTAATAGTAATTTTTCTAATTCAGGATGTTTAGTTTATCCTTTAGAATCTACCTGCATAAATTCAAAAGAAAAAATTTCATGGTCTAAATCAAAATCACATGTAAAAAAAATGAGTAATTGGTATGAACTTTGGTCAAAAGCAGGCGCCAATCCTAATTTTAGAGTAGAGAATCCAGATAAATATATAAAAAATTTTAATTGGGTTCACACATGGATTGATAAATATTTTTTTAATAAAGTTTCCGATACTTTGTTTGGAATATTTTTTATCATTTTTGTTTTGTTTATGTTATTTTTTGGGAAAAGAAAAAAATTAGATAAAAAAATTAAATTTAAATCAGTATTTTTTACAATAATGTTTTTATTTATAATATGGTTTTGTAAACATCCATCTTTGAGATATGGAGGCTTTGTGCTTTTAAGCTCAGTGTTCTTTATTCCGTCAAGTATTTTTTTATCACAAAAAAAAACTGAAGTGATAAGAGATAAAAAAATTATATATGGGTTAATTTTTTTAACTTTTTTTATTTTTAATTTAAGAAATTTAAATAGAATAAATAAAGAAATAAATATTTATAATTATAAACCATTTAAAGAGGCATTTTTTAAAATAAACAATGTTGAATTTAAAAAAGAATTAATAGGAAAGAATATTTATCTTTATAAACCTATTAACAATATGTGTTGGGATGTCCCGGCACCTTGTAGTCATGCAGAAATGATAAAGGCAAAGAAAATTTATGGTTATACTGTTTATTTAAGAGATTGATCTAATCATTATGGAAAATTTAATTAGAAAAATAATTAATCTTTTTGACATTAAATCAAAATATAAAATTATTAAAAAATTAAAATTTTTTTTTTTAAATGATATAGATATATTTTTTGATATTGGTGGTCATCACGGAGAAACAAGTATTTTCCTTAATAAATCATTTGTTATCAATAAAACTTATATTTTTGAACCAAGCCAAGAAAATTTCATAAAATTAGAAAAAAACATAAATAGCATGAAGAAAAAATTTAATATTTATGCATTTAATATTGCTTTGGGAGATGAAAATAAAGAAGCTTTATTGAAACAAGTTAAAGAAAGTTCATCATCTACAATTCATGATTTTGATGAAAATACAGATTATTTTAAAAGAAAAA